>JBDLTM010000106.1:0-7813 GCA_039805805.1 Pseudomonadota bacterium
TGGACTACCTGAACCCCTGGCCCTGGCCGGTCGAAGACGGCATGTGCGACGGCTGGTACGAGGGACTGCCTTATCCGCTGCTGGACATGCGGCCGCAGGGCTTCATAGGCCGCCATTTCGCCCGCCGGCATGCGCTCGACTTGCATCTGCCCGACAACCCGGACTTATGGAACGACGACGAGGTGACCTATGCCCTGTCGGTGAAGGGGCATGACCAGCCGGGCGACCTGATACTGGGTGAAGCGTCATATCGGCGCTTGCTGGCCGCGCGGCAGGCGGGGCTTTCCACGCTTGAGGACTCCGAGCTGGCCCAGGCCTATCCGGCGCTGGCGCAACAGGCGCTTGAACACGGCGTTGCGGGTTCGTCCGCGGGTGGCGAGTTCCCGAAATTCACCGCCAGCCGCAGGCATTCGGACGGCAGTCGCTTCGAGGCGATCGTGAAGTTCTCGGGTGCGGATGGGTCTGCTGCCGTGCAGCGCTGGTCTGATCTGCTGGTCTGCGAGCATCTGGCCTTGCTGACGGTCGCCGAGGCGCTGGGGTGTGAAGCGGCGCAGAGCCGGATCATGCAGTTGTCGGGGCGGACTTTTCTGGAGGTGCGGCGCTTTGACCGTCACGGCGAGTTCGGACGGTCTGGCGTCTGCACCCTGGCCAGCCTGAACGCGGCCTTGCTGGGGCTGGGGCCGGGGGCATGGCCTCGCGTGGCGCGGGCCTTGCAGGCCAGGCGGTGGCTGCAGGATGAAGATGTCAGCCGGATCGAGCGGATCTGGTGGTTTGGCAAGTGGATTGCCAACAACGACATGCACGAGGGGAATCTGGCCTTCAGGCCCGGCCTGCAGCTGGCGCCGGTCTACGACATGCTGCCGATGGGCTACGCGCCACTGCGCGGTGGTGAGCTGCCGCCACGCCGCTACCAGCCGGAGTTGCCGCTGCCGGAAGAGACCGAGGCCTGGCGGCAGGCCGGGCAGGCTGCAGTCATTTACTGGCAGCGCTGCGCAGAGGAGCCGCGCATCAGCACGGACTTCAGACGCATCTGCGCCGGGAACGCAGGCATTGCCAGGCAGACCCTAGAGAGCCTCTAGACCGGCACGCCCCGGTTGGCCAGCGCGTCGGCACGCTCGTTGCCGGGGTCGCCGGCGTGGCCGCGTACCCAGTGCCATTCGATCTGGTGGCCCCGGCCCTGCACCAGGTCGTCGAGCTGCTGCCAGAGGTCCTGGTTCTTGACGGGTTCCTTGGCGGCGGTCTTCCAGCCGCGCGCCTTCCAGCCCGGCATCCATTCGGTGATGCCCTTGCGCACGTACTGGCTGTCGAGGTAGAGGCTGACGCGGCAGGGGCGCTTGAGCGCGCTCAGGCCCTGGATGACGGCGGTGAGCTCCATGCGGTTGTTGGTGGTGTCGCGTTCGCCACCCCAGAGTTCTTTTTCGGCTGCGCCGGAGCGCAGCAGCACGCCCCAGCCGCCGGGGCCGGGGTTGCCCTTGCAGGCGCCGTCGGTGTAAATGGTGACAGGATTCATCGGTTCTTGGAGAGGGGGTGGCGTTGCGCGACGGCAACCGCCTTGAGGCTGGCGCGGCGCGGCTTCCAGGCCGGCCCGAGCAGGTGCATGCCGCGCACGCGCTTGACCGCGACCAGGAAGTAGACCGCTCCGGGCAGCGGCCAGCCGCGCCGGCCCCAGCGGTCGAGCCAGGACCAGCGCTGCAGCCAGCGCTCGGTGCGCACGGCCGGGCGCCAGCAGCCCTGGGCCTGATCTTCGGTCTGGAAGCTGAGCAGCTGCAGCCAGTCACGCACGCGCCAGGGAGCGATGAAGTCGCCGGACTCGGGCAGGAAGGGCTGGGCGATTTCGCCCTGGCAACCCAGCCGGCTGGCCCAGCGGGCCCGCCACTGGCGCAGTCCCCACAGGCTGTAGGGGTGCAGGCCCGAGATCACGACCCGGCCTTCAGGCACCAGCACGCGCTCGACCTCGCGCAGCACGGCGTGAGGGTCGGCGCTGAATTCGAGCGTGTGCGGCAGCACGACCAGATCGAGGCTGGCCTCGGGGAATGGCAGTGCGGCGGCATGCGTGACGAGCGCGATGCCACGCGGCGGGGCCACGGCGATGACGGATGCAGGACCGGCGGCTTCACAGGCTTCGGCGGCCTCGGGCAGGGCCAGCCAGCGGTGCGGCATGCGGTTGTGGCGCAGCGTGTCGAGCTCGGGCAGGCCGAGCTGCAGCGCGTGGTAGCCGAAGCGGTCGGCGACCGCGCGGTCGAACTGATCCTGCTCCCATTCGAGCAGGTAGCGGCCGGGCGGCGTGGCGAACCAGGCCGCGAGCTCATGACCGCCGGCTTTCCAGTCGTTCACGGGCGTCGCAGCGTGGTGGTTCAGGACTCGGCGGGGGCCGCTTCCTGCAGGGCGGGAGGATGGGCCAGCACGGTGGCGCGGATCAGCTCGCGCATGGCTTTCTTCTCCTGGAAGCTGAGGGTGCGGGCCAGTTCGCGGCGCACGCGCAGCAGCAGGTGGCGGTCGGTCTCGGGCGGGACGCCCTGGCTGTTCTGCATCTCGTCGTGGAGGTCGAGGCGGGCGTGCGGGGTTTCCTCGGACCACCAGGCTTCGATGACCTGCCTGACCTGATCCAGCCATTCACCGGTCGGTGCCGCGTGGCCGAACTGGCCCTGGCTGTCGCCGGCTTCGCCTTCGCGCTCGGCCTGGGGCTGCTGCGCGGCAGGCAGGTACTGGCGGCCCGGGGCCATGACGAAGTCGGGGTTGCTCATGGCATCCCAGGCCTTGACGCCCAGCGCGAGGCGACGGTCGGCTTGGAGCAGCAGACGGGCCCAGCTCGGGTCTTCCTTCATCAGGCGGTTGACGTCGAGGCTGGCTTCGTCGCAGACGAGCGCGACCTTGAGGCCACGCCACTGGGCTTCGTCGATGTAGGGGATCAGGCGCTCGTCGTCGCTGACGATCAGCACCAGGCTGTTGCCGCCGTGCTGCGCGATCTGGTTGAGCTCGTAGCCGAGCGCGCGCACCAGGCCTAGTCCGCCGTCGACGCTGTGCTGGGGCACGCTGCGCAGCACGACGTCATCGATGAGCTCGGGCGTCTGCTGGTCGGAGTAGAGGTAGGCGCGCTGCAGCTGGGCCTCGGTGGCGCTCTGGCGCAGCAGGTCGGACAGGACCGGCACCAGGTTGCGGCGCTGCAGTTGCAGCGGTGCGCTGGCATGCTGGCCGGCCAGCCACTTGAGGAAGCGCTCGTCGATCAGCGCGACGGCCTGGACCGGACCGTTGCCTTGCTGTGAAGAATGGGAATGGCGCGGCGAGTTGCGCTTGCCGAGATGAAACTTCATTTTCATAAATAATGGCCCGGTAGTGGGCTCTGATAGGAATAGGCTCAGGATTGTGACACGGTTCACACTATTGCATGAGTTCCTGGCGTTATGCTGGCGCGGTGAACTTCTTCCAGTTGCTGCTGCCCGACTTTTCGCTCATCCTGTGCGGCTACCTGCTGTGCCGCTACAGCGCGCTCGACCGTCGTGTCTGGGAACAGGTGGACCGCCTGGTCTACTACTTCCTGTTTCCGGTGCTGCTGTTCCACTCGATCGTGAGGAACCCGCTCGACTGGCAGGCGGCCCGGCCCTTGATGGCAGCCGGCCTGTGCATGGCGGCGGCGGGCATCCTGCTGTCGTATTCGCTGCCTTTCTGGCCGCTGCTGGGCCGGCGGATCGAGCGGCGCCTGCACGCGGCGGGCGCGCAGGTGGGGTTCCGATTCAACTCCTTCATCGCGCTGGCGCTGATCGAGAAGGTGGCGGGGCCGCAGGGCCTGCCGCTGCTGGCCTTGCTGATCGGGCTGCTGGTGCCGGTGTTCAACATTGGCGCGGTGCTGCCGATGGCGCGCCATGCGGGTGGACCGCTGCTGCACGAGCTCGCGCGCAATCCGCTCATCGTGGCCACCGCCAGCGGGCTGCTGGCCAATCTGGCCGGGCTGTCGCTGCCGGAGCTGGTGGTGCCAACGCTGAGCCGGATCGGCAATGGAGCGCTCGCGCTGGGCCTGATGGCGGCCGGGGCTGGCATGCAGCTGGGCGCGATGCGCGCGGGCAAGACGCTGAGCGCCGCGCTGCTGTCGCTCAAGCACCTCGTGCTGCCGCTGCTGGCCCTGCTGATGGCGCGGCTGTGGGAGCTCGATGCCCTGTCGACCCAGGTGCTGCTGATGTTCGCGGCCGTGCCCACCGCGACCAGCTGCTATGTGCTGGCCGCGCGCATGGGCTACAACGGCGCCTATGTGGCGGGGCTCGTGACGGCATCGACCTTGCTGGGCATGTTCAGCCTGCCGCTGGCGCTGGGCTGGCTGGCCAGGCTGTGAGTGGGTCGCCACCGCCCTCCGGGACCTCGCGACCCCTCACGTCACACTAGTCCTGGGGCGCTTCGCCCTGCGCCAGCGCCCAGCTGATGTGTTCGCGCACCAGCTCGCTCGGGTGCCCTGCCCTGGACTGCAGCGCGGCGCGCAGGTCGAACGCCTGCTGCGGACTGGCGCTGCGCAGCGCGTTGCCCAGGCCGACCGCGAGGTTGCGCAGCCAGCGCTCGTGCCCGATGCGGCGGATCGGACTGCCTTCGGTGCGGCGCAGGAATTCGTCCTCGCTCCAGCCGAACAGGGTGGCCAGGGCATTGCCGCTCATGCCGGCGCGCGCGTCGAAGTCGGGCAGGCGGCTGCGCTGTGCGAACTTGTTCCAGGGACAGGCCAGCAGGCAGTCGTCGCAGCCGTAGATGCGGTTACCCAGCAGCGGGCGCAGCTCCAGCGGAATCGGGCCGGCGTGCTCGATCGTGAGGTAGGAGATGCAGCGGCGCGCGTCGAGCCGGTAGGGCGCGACGATGGCCTGGGTCGGGCAGGCGGACAGGCAGGCGCTGCACTGCCCGCAGTGGGCGCTGGCGGGCTCGCTGGCCGGCAGCGGGAGGTCGACGTAGATCTCGCCCAGGAAGAACATGGAGCCGGCGTCGCGGCTGACCACCAGCGTGTGCTTGCCGCGCCAGCCCAGGCCGCTGCGACTGGCGAGCTCGACCTCGAGCACCGGCGCCGAGTCGGTGAAGACGCGATGGCCGAAGGGCCCCAGCGCCTGCGCCATACGGTCGGCCAGCTGCTGCAGGCGGGCTCGCAGCACCTTGTGGTAGTCGCGGCCCCGGGCGTAGAGCGAGATGAGGGCCTCGCCGGGCTGGTCGCGGCGCTGCCATTCGACTGCCTGCCAATCGTCTGGCGTGGCACGAGGCAGGTAGTCCATACGCGCGGTGATGACGCTGAGCGTGCCGGGGACCAGCTCGGCCGGGCGCGCGCGCTTCAAGCCATGCGCGGCCATGTAGTGCATGGAACCGTGGAAGCCCTGCTCCAGCCAGGCCAGCAGGCCGGGTTCTGCCGACGACAGGTCGACATCGGCCACGCCGATTTGGGAGAATCCCAGTTCTCGGCCCCAGGCCTGGATTTGCGAGACGAATTGAGCAAGATCGACCATCAGACCCCCATTGTAGAAAGCGCGCAAGCCGCGCAGGACGCCTGCCTGGCCCGGCGCGAGCTGCTGTGCGCGAATGAAGACGACACCATGGCGCTGGCCGCGGCGCTGGCGCGCAGCCCGGCGCTGGCCAACGCGACGCTGACGCTGCACGGCGACCTGGGCGCGGGCAAGACGACTTTCGTGCGCCATCTGCTGCGCGCGCTAGGCGTCACCGGACGCATCAAGAGCCCGACCTACGCCGTGGTGGAGCCGCACCGCGCGCCGCCCGCGCCGGCCTGGCCGGACGGCTTGAGCGTGTCGCATTTCGACTTCTACCGCTTTGGCGACCCGCGCGAGTGGGAGGACGCGGGGTTTCGCGAGGTGTTTGCCGACGCCGGCCTGAAGCTGGTCGAGTGGCCCGAGAAGGCTCGGGGCCTGATGCCCGCGCCCGACCTGAGCATCGAGCTGGCTGCGCAGGACGACGAGAGCCGGCGCGTGACGCTGCGCGCCTACGGCGACACCGGCCTGGCGCTGCTGGAGGCGGTGACGGCATGAAGCGACGCGACCTGTTGGGCGGCGGCTTGCTGGCGCTCTGGCTCGGGCCGGAGCAACTGGCCTTTGGCGCCAGCGTGCTGTCAGTTCGGATCTGGCCGGCGCGCGATTACACGCGACTCACCATCGAGTCGGATGCGGCGCTCCGGAGCAGCCAGGCCTATGTGCCGGATCCGCCACGGCTGGCGGTGGACATCGAGGGCGTGGACCTGCTGCCGGGGCTGCAGGAGCTGGTGCGCAAGGTGCAGGCCAGCGATCCGAACATCTCGGGCGTGCGGGTGGGCCAGTACGCGCCCAACGTGGTGCGCCTGGTGGTGGACCTGAAGCAGCCGGTGCGGCCGCAGGTGTTCAGCCTCAAGCCGGTCGAGCCCTACCAGCATCGGCTGGTGCTCGACCTCTATCCGAACCAGCCGGTCGATCCGATGGAGGAGCTGATCCGGCAGCGGCTGCAGGGCGTGGAGGCGACGCTGGCGGCAGGGCCGTCGGGAGCGCCGAATGCGCCAGCGGCTGGCCATGCGACGGCAGGCCAGGGCAACGGTGGCGCCAGGACCGCTGGCGCCAGCGACCCGCTCGGTGACCTGATCCGCCGCCAGTCGGGCCGCAGGCAGGAGCAGGCCGAGCCGTCCGACAAGGCCGACAAGGCGGGAGCCGGCGCCCCGCCGCCGGCGCGGACCGACCGCCTGATCGTGGTGGTGCTCGACCCCGGCCATGGTGGCGAGGACCCTGGCGCGATCGGCCCCAACGGCACCCGGGAAAAGGACGTGGTGCTGCAGGTGGCGCTCAAGCTGCGCGAGCGGCTGCAGGACATGGTGATCCAGGGCAACCCGGTGCGGGTGGTGATGACGCGGGACGCCGACTTCTTCGTGCCACTGCAGGTACGGGTCGAGAAGGCGCGCCGGGTCCAGGCCGACCTGTTCGTGAGCCTGCATGCCGACGCCTTCTACACCCCGGATCCGCAGGGCGCCAGCGTCTACGCGCTGAGCGACCGCGGCGCCTCGAGCGCTGCGGCGCGCTGGATGGCCAACCAGGAGAACAAGTCCGACCAGGTCGGCGGCATCAACGTCAAGGTCCAGGATGCGCATGTGCAGCGCGCGCTGTTCGACATGAGCACGACGGCGCAGATCAACGACAGCCTCAAGCTGGGCAGCGCGCTGCTGGGCGAGATCAAGCGCGTCGGCCGGGTCCACAAGCCGCGCGTCGAGCAGGCCGCGTTCGCGGTGCTCAAGGCGCCCGACATCCCGAGCATCCTGGTCGAGACCGCCTTCATCAGCAACCCGCAGGAGGAGGCGCGACTGATCGACCCGGGCTTCCAGGACCGGCTGGCGCAGGCGCTGCAACGCGGCATCGGGCGCTACTTCGAGGCCAATCCGCCGCTGGCGCGCAGCCGTCAGCTCTGATCCCGGCCCTGGAACAGGCCGGGTGGCGGCCATAATCAGTGGCTCGGCCTGGCGCCGGCAGCTTTTGCGAGAGAAATTAACAGATGTTCAAGAATGTGATGGTCTACCGCATCGCCCCGGGCTGGGCGATGGAAGTCGAGGCGATGGAGGCTGCGCTGGCCAAGATGCCGTTCGAGCCCTGTGGCGCGACACAGGCCGAGTCCTTCGGCTGGGCGCCGCCGCGCGGCCAGGCCCATGGCGCGCTGGTCGAGCTGGTGGCGGGCCAGCGCATCCTGCGCTTCATGCACGAGAGCAAGGCGGTGCCGGGCTCGGTGGTCAAGCGCCGTCTCGAGGAGCGCTGCGCCCAGATCGAGCAGAAGGAAGGCCGCAAGCCCGGCCGAAAGGAAAGCCGCGATCTGCGCGACGAGATCACCCAGGAGCTGC
>JBDLTM010000107.1:0-7807 GCA_039805805.1 Pseudomonadota bacterium
CGGCGCGCTCGCCATGCGCGCTCGGCAGCGTCGAGACGCGAACGTCGATCGCGCGCGTGCCCAGCCGCAGGCTGATGCGGCCGTCCTGCGGCAGTCGCTTCTCGGCGATGTCGAGCTCGGCCATGATCTTCAGGCGCGAGATCAGCGCAGCGTGCAGCGCGCGGTTCGGCTGCACCACCTCGCGCAGCGTGCCGTCGACGCGGAAGCGCACGCAAGAGTGGCGCTCGTAGGGCTCGATGTGGATGTCGCTGGCGCCGTCGCGCGCGGCCTGCGTCAGCAGAGCGTTGAGCATGCGGATGATGGGCGCGTCGCCGGCGGTCTCGAGCAGATCCTCGATCGCGGGCAGTTCCTGCATCATGCGGCCCAGGTCGGCGTCGGACTCGACCTCGCTGACGACTTCGGCCGCGCTGGCGTCGCCCTGGTTGGCGTAGGCCGCGCTGATGCGCTGCAGCAGGACCGTCTCGTCCTCGGTCTGCATCCGGTAGGGGCCGTGGCGGCGCAGCACTTCGCCCCAGGCGCTGGCCAGCGCGCTGGCGTTGTCGGCCGAGGGTGGCGGCGTCCACAGCGTCAGGCCGTCGCTGTCCTGCTGCAGCAGCAGGCGGTGCTCGCGCGCCCAGGCGTAGGGCAGGGGGTGCAGGATGCTCATGCGCGGCTCCGTCTCATTGCGAGGCCGGTCCCTTCTGGGCGGCCGCTTCGCTTGCCCCGAGCGGCAGGCTTGGCTGGCCCAGCTGCAGCGGCGCCAACTGCGCCGACTCGTTGATGCCGAGCACGCTGTTGGGCACGGGCTGCTGCTGGCCCTGGGTGCCGCGCATCAGCTCGTAGCGGTCGAGCGCGAGCGACTGGCTCTGGCGCGCGTCGCGCAGCACCACCGGGCGCAGGAAGACCATCAGGTTGGTCTTCTTGCGCTGGCGCTGCTCGCTCTTGAACAGGTTGCCGAACAGCGGCATGTCGCCCAGGCCGGGCACCTTGTCCTGCTTGCCGCTGTAGTCGTCCTGCAGCAGCCCGCCGAGCACGACGATGCTGCCGTCCTCGACCAGCACGCTGGACTCGATCGAGCGCTTGTTGGTGATCAGGCCGGCGCCCGAGGTGTCGGAGATGCTGCTGACCTCCTGGAACACGGTCATCTTGACGGTGCCGTTCTCGTTGACCTGGGGCCGCACGCGCAGCGTCAGGCCGACGTCTTTGCGCTCGATGGTCTGGAACGGGTTGACCGCGCCGTTGCTGGTGTTGTTGTTGGTGTACTGGCCGGTCACGAAGGGCACGTTCTGGCCGATCACGATCTTGGCCTCCTCGTTGTCCAGCGTGAGCAGGTTCGGGGTGGAGAGCACGTTGCCGTCGCCGCTGCTTTGCAGGAAGTTGGCCAGCGCGCCGAGGTAGTAGCGACCGTTGAAGCTGGGTGCCACGGCCAGGTTCAGGCCGCTGCCGAGCGAGCCCAGCGCCGTGGCAGCTGCCGTGCCGCCGGCGGCCAGCCCCGCCGTGACGCCCAGGATGTTGGTGCCGGCGACGCCCGAGTTGCTGCCGATCAGGCCCAGCGTGCCGTTGCCCTGCCTGCCGAGCACGCCCTGCCACTGCACGCCGAACTCGGCGGCCTTGTCGGCGTTGACCTCGACGATCAGGCTCTCGACATGGACCTGGGCGCGGCGCGTGTCGAGCTGGTCGATCACCGCGCGCAGCTGGCGGTATTGCGGCTCGGGCGCGCTGATGATGAGCGCGTTGGTGGCGGGATCGGCCTGGATCTGGCCGCCGACCGAGGGCTGCAGCGGGCCCGAGACCGGAGCGCTGGCAGCGCCCGTGCCTGCCGTACCGGTCGCGGCTGGTGCGATGGCAGGGCGTGCGCTTGCAGCTGCGCCGGCCATCGCAGGCCCCGCCGCTCCGCTGGCGGCCGAGGTGGTGGCGCTGTCGGCGGCCAGCGCAGCGCGCAGCGTGGTGGCCAGCTGGGTCGCGTCCGCGTTCTTCAGGTAGACCACATGGATATTGCCCTGGAGGCCGGCCGCGTTCGGGCGATCCAGCTTGTCGACCAGCGCGCGCACCAGCGCCACGCGTGCCGGGTTGGCGGCGCGCAGCACCAGGGTGTTGCTGCGTGGCTCGGGGAGCAGCACGGTCCTGAAGCTGCTGTCGGCACCCTGGGCGGCGGCGCCTGGCGCGGCCGCCCCGCCCTCGACCAGCTTCTGCACCAACGGCGCGAGGTCGTTGGCCAGCGCATGGCGCAGCGGGATCACCTCGATGTCGCTGGCGGTCGCGGTGTCGAGCGCGCTGATAATGCGGCCGAGCCGGCGCAGGTTGTCGGCGTAGTCGGTGATCACCAGCGCGTTGCTGCCCGGCGTGACGTTGATGGTGTTGTTCGGGCTGATCAGCGGCCGCAGCACCGGCACCAGGCTGCCGGCGCTCTCGTGGTTGAGGCGGAAGATCTGGGTGACGATCTGGCCGCCGGCGGCGGATGCGCCTTCGGCCGCCAGCACGGTCGGGGCCTGCAGCTTGGCCTCGGCCTCGGGCATGATCTTGTACAGGCCCTGCGACTCGACCAGAGCGAAGCCCTGCAAGCGCAAGGCGGCGGTGAACTGCTCGAAAGCCGCTGCCGGACTGACCGGGCGGTCGGTGGCCAGGTTGAGCTGGCCCTTGACGCGCGGGTCGACCACCAGGTTGCGGCCGGTCAGCGTGGCCATGGTGCGGGCGACGGCCTCGATCTCGGCGTTGGCGAAGTTGAGCGTGACCGGCTCGCCGGGGCGGGGCGCTGCGTTGCCGGCCTGGCTCCAGGCGGCAGGGACGGCGGCCAGCGCCAGGCTCAGTGCGACGGCCTGGGCCAGCACGCTGAGCTGGGCGGTGGAAAAGATTGGATTCATCGGATTCATCACAGGCTGATTTGGGCGCGCGCGCCATCGCGCCGCCCGAGAATGTTCAACAGGTTGGACAGCGCGTCCACGCTGTCCGGTGCGGCTTCGGCCAGGCCGCGCCAGCGCAGCCGGCCGCCGTTCCACTGGCCCTCGCCGCTGAGCCGGAGAGCGCCACCCAGCGTGTCGAGGCTGATGCGGGGGCTGCCGCCGGCGTCGGGCTCGACGCGCAGGCGGTAGCTGCCGAGCGGCTTGAGGGTGGACAGGCTCGACGCCAGGTCCAGTGCCTGCAGCTCGAACGGTCCGTTCAGCCGCAGGCGGCCCCGGGCCCATTCGATACCGCTGCCTTCGGTCTGCAACTGCAAGCGGCCCTGCAGGTCGACCGTGTTCCAGGGCGCGCCGAGGCCCGTGAGCCAGGCGGCCGGCCAGGTGCTGGCGTGGCGCCCGAGCTGCAGCCGGGTGCTGCCACCGGTCCAGGACAGCAGAAGATCCAGGCCTTGCGGCGTGCAGCAGGGCGCGTCCAGCCGCAACCGGATGGCAGGCCCCGCCGACCAGGCGGGCGTCAGCTGCCATGACAGGCCCTGGGGCAGGGCGGCAGCCTCGCGGCTGCCAGTCCCTCCGGTCAGGACCAGGTCGGCCCGGCCGGACCAGATCGTGCCGCGCGGATTCAGCAGCCTGACCTGTTCGCCGCTGGCCTCGCGCGCCAGCAGCGCCAGCAGCCGGGCTGGCGCGAAGGCTGCTGAGCCCAAGGCCAGGCCGAGCAGGGCGGCCAGCCAGTACAGGCGCCGGCCTGGCCTGGCGCGCTGCTGCGGCCTGCGTGCGAGTGCCGTCACGAGCCTGACTCCGTGCTGGCCGCCAGCACCAGCGTGCCGCGCCAGCGCAGCGCCGCGGGCGTTCCCGTGCGCTCGAGCTGGGTCCGGACCGGGCGCAGCCGGGCGCCGGTGCGGACTTCCTGCAGCCATTGCGCCAGCGCAGTCGGGTCGGCATCGCGCAGTGTCACGCTGACCTGCTCGCCCGCCGGGCTGAGTTGGGCCTGTCCCTTCAGCAGGCGGGCACTGGTCGCCTCGAGCGCGCGCAGCCGCTCGGGCCAGTCCGGAGGCTGGGCTGCCTCGGATGCGCGCAGCGCCCGGGCCTCGGCGGCCATGGCGCGCATCGCATGCGCCTGCGGCTGCAGCCTGGCCTGCCGCTCGGGCGCCGACTGCAGCACGCGCCAGGCCGGCGCGATCGCCACGCTCCAGACCAGCAGGCCGCCGAGCAGCCAGGCTGATGCCTGCAGCGCCAGCCGTTCGCGTGGTGACAGCCTGGCTGAGAAGGCCTGCCAGCGCTGGCCGAGTTCCTGCTTCATCTCTGCTCCCATTCGAGGCGCCAGTCGCTGCCCGAGATCTCGGCGCGCCAGCCGCGCGCCTGCAGTGCCGACTGCAGCGCCTGCTGCGTTTCGGCGCTGGCCTGCATCCCGGCCAGTCTGGCCTGGCCCTGGCTGAATTCCAGGCTCTTCCAGGCGACGGGCTGATTCGCTGACCCGAGCGCCGCCAGCAGGCTCTCGAGGTCGCCGCCGCCGAGCTCGCCCTGCTGCTGGCGCAGGCGTTCGAGCTCGACCCGCATCTGGCGTGGCGCATCCAGCACCAGCCTGACCTGCGGGAAGGTCTGGGTCAGCAGGGTCTTGAGTTCGGTCGCCTGTGCCTGCTCGGTGCGCTTTTCCTGCCAGGCCAGCAGGTTGAGGCCGAGCAGCTGCAGGCCAAGCAAGGCTGCCAGGCTCCAGCGCACCGGCCGCCAGGCCGGGTCGCGCCGGAACAGGCGCCAGGCGCGCGGCAGCCAGCTCATGCCGCGCCCGGGCGTCGCCAGCCTGAGATCGAACTGAGCCAGGTTCCAGCCCTGGCGCAGCGACTGCAGCCAGCGCTCGGGCGCTGTCGCCAGGGTCCAGTGCTGGTCGGGCCATTGCTGCTCGGCCTGCGCCAGGTGGGTGGCGTCGGCGCCGGAATCGATCCTGGTCTCGGGCGTCAGTTGCGCCGCCAGCCAGGACCTGAAGGCGGCCGGCAGGGCGGTTGCATCCGGTCCTGTCCGGCTGCCCAGCGGCAGCGCCAGCACGCCTTGCGGGCCGGCGGCAACGCCCCAGCCCTGTCCGCCCTCGTCCTGCAGCCAGAGCCGCACCGCCGGCTGCGGACAGGCCGCTGGCACGATGCGGCTGGCAGGGCGGCCAGCCTGCTCCAGCGCCTGCAGCTGAGCCTGCAGCCAGTCACGGCGGCAGGCGGCGACCCAGCTGCTGGCGGCCTGGCCGGGCCTGAAGCCAGGTGCGAGCGCGAAATGCAGCAGGGCCGGGTCTTCGAGCAGGTGCTCCTCCAGCATGCCTTCCAGCGCGGCGCGCAGCCGGGCCGGCGCGACCTTGGGCAGAGCCACGCGGTGCCAGGACAGCTGCCAGGGCGGGACGACCAGCACGCATTCCGCGTCCTGCGCCAGTTCGGCCAGCGTGGACAGGCCCTGACCCGACAGGGTTTGCCCGTCGGCCGATCTGGCCCAATGCCAGGACGAGGCGGCCGCGGAGCCGGCGGAGGCGGTTACAGCAGGGGTCAGCAGCAGCACATCGGGTTCCAGGATAGTCGGTGTTGAAGGCTCATCGGGGAAGGCGCCTGGATGTTTTTCATTTTAGGAGCAAGTCCTGGCGCTGCAGGCCGCCATGCTGGCGCCACACCACCCTGACACGGATGCCGTTGCGCACCACCAGCGCGACCTGCTCCAGCGTCATGTCATCGAGCCTGATCCGGCCGTGGACGCGGAAGTAGCGGCTGGTGACCCCATGGCGCTGGGCGTTGAGATGGCGGCCGGCCTCCGGGGCAAGCTCGCGCAGCTCGTCGATCGCGCTGAAATGGCGCCGCTCGCGCTGAGCCACCAGCGACTGCGCCTGGGCCAGGTCCAGCCCGGGCAGGCTGGCATGCAGGGCCAGCGCGCTGGCGGTGTTGAGGTTGAGCAGGGTCGGCTCGGGCAGCCAGGTCGCGTGACGGGCCAGTCGCGTCAGGCTGGCCGGGCCCAGGCCCAGTGCGCCGAGCTGTTCGAAGCGCAGCGGACGCAGCGGCGCGCCCGCCGTCGGTGCCGGACCGTAGGCCGCCAGCAGGCTCTGCTGCAGCTGGATCAGCTCGGCTGCAGGCAAGCCCAGGGCGGCGAACAGGCGCCCGAATGCGGCCCGCTCGAGCGCGTCAATCTCGACCCGGTCTTCCTTGGCCTCGATCAGGTTGCGGAAATTGAGTTTGCCCTGCTCATCCTCGATATGGCCCGAGAGCCTCGCATCCAGCGCGAGATCGTCGGCGCTCGCCTCGCGGCCGGCCAGGAAGCTCGACAGCCGCGTTTCCTGCAGCGGCACCGCCCAGGGCTCTGCCAGGTGGTCCACGTTGCTGCTGGCGCGCGCATCCTCGCGCAGGATCAGCCTTGCCCAGTCGAGCGCGCCGGTCAGCAGCCAGATCGACTGGGCGCGCTGGCGTGCGGTCTGCTCGAGCTGCAGGCTGCGCCACTGCTGCCAGTAGGAGGCCGCGCTCACGCTGGCGACCAGCGCCACCGTCAGCATGGCCAGCAGCAGGGCGGCACCGCGCTGGCGGGTCAGTCCGGGCTTCATGATCGCTCGCCTCCCAGGGTCGGGCGCACCCAGTCCTGCAGCAGCTGGCCGCCCGGGTTGCCTCCGTCAGGCAGGGTCAGCAGCAGGCGCACGCCATCGGGCAGAGCGACTTGTGCTTCCTGGCGCTGCTCGCTGTCCTCGTCTGCGGCCGATTGTGGGTTGGTCCAGGCGCCACCGCGGTGGTAGAAGAGCTGCCAGCCTGCGACGGGCGTCAGCAGGACCTGCTGCAGCCGGTCCTGTGTGCTGGGGTTGCGGCCCCAGCTAGCCGCCTGCTGCCAGGCCTGTTCGAGTTCGTCCTGGCTCAGCAGCGGGGGCGAGAGCCAGCGCGCCCAGCGCAGCGAGCCCGAGGCAGGGTCGGGCTGCAGGCTCCAGCCCACCACGCGCAGACTGCCGCTCCGGTCGGGGTCGCTGCGCGTCAGGCGCAGCACGCGGCCGTCAAAGTCCAGCGGCGGCACCCGGTCGGTGTCGAGCACGGCGTCGAGGTCGGCATCCCATTGCGCCAGCGCGGTCTGCCAGCTGCGCCAGCGGTCGGCGTGTTCCTGGGTGACGGCCTGCGCGCGCGTCATGCCGTCGAGCGTGCGCCAGCTCAGCAGCGCGAGCACCGACAGCAGCGCGAGCGCCACCAGCAGCTCGATCAGGGTCAGGCCCCGGACGGGTCCTGGATTGGGGCGTCGCCCGGTCCGCATCAGTAGCGCCCCATGAGGGTGGACAGCTGCAGCAGGCGACCGCCCGCCGCCGCCGGATCGGGATTGTCGACCGAGACCTCGACGCGCCGGAAGCTCGGGTTGGGCGTTGGCTGGACGTCGATCCGCAGCGTCAGCGTCCTGCCAGCCTGTTCGCAACTGCTGCTGGCCGTGCCGACCGCGGGCAGCTGGCCCTGCAGGCGCAGCCTGACCAGTTCGTTCTCGGCGCAGAGCTGGGCCAGCCATTGGAGGGGCTGTCGCTCGGCCTGCCGGGTGAGCGCGCCGGTCGCCTGCAGGCCGGCGGCCAGCGCCACCGCCACGATGGCCAGCGCGACCAGGATCTCGATCAGCGTGAAGCCGGGTTGGCGCAGCGTGGTCTTGCCCATGCGATCAGGGGGATGCCGGCGCGCCAGCCTGCACGCTGAAGGGAACAAAGCCGTCGGTCACCAGCCTCAGTTCGCGCCCTTCCAGGCGCAGCAGCAGCGTCTGGGCCGCGATGACGGGCTCGGGGCCCAGCTGCAGCGCGGTCGCGCCTGGCGGGCGCTCGATCTGCGCCTGCAGCCCCGGGGCCAGCCAGTCGCGCGCCGCCAGAACAGCGTCTGCGCTGGTGGCAGAACCGCTGCCGTCGAACTCGAAACCGCGCGCGGTGGCGCGCCATTGCACCGGCGTGGCGGTGGAGCGTGCCTGCGCGCGCG
>JBDLTM010000108.1:0-7782 GCA_039805805.1 Pseudomonadota bacterium
CTCGACCAGCGCTCGCTGCAGCTCGGTCAGCAGGCCGCTGATGACGTCGATCTCGCTGCGCAGCCACAGGCGCACGTCGGTGGCGACCTGGTCGTTGCGGCTGCGGCCGGTGTGCAGGCGCTTGCCAGCGTCACCGACCAGCTGGGTCAGGCGCGCCTCGATGTTGAGGTGGACGTCCTCCAGGTCGAGTTTCCACTCGAAGGCGCCCGACTCGATCTCGGAACGGATCTGCGCCATGCCGCGCTCGATGGCGGCGAAGTCGTCGGCGCCGATGATGCCCTGGGCGGCCAGCATCTCGGCGTGTGCCAGGCTGCCGGCGATGTCGGCCTGCCAAAGGCGCTGGTCGAAGAAGACGCTGGCGGTGTAGCGCTTGACCAGCTCGCTCATGGGTTCGGAGAACAGGGCCGACCAGGCCTGGGATTTGGTGTCGAGCTGGTTTTGGGACATGTGATGAGGTGGGTCAGCCCGAAGGCTGCCGCTTAGAGATGGGATAAAGCCCGGATTTTATCGGTCCGGCTGGTCGCTGGGTCGCACCGGCTGGCGTGCTAGCATGCCGTCATTCCTTCCGCCTACTGATTTTCCCCCGTGAGCCAGACCCAAACCGCCCTTGAGCTGACCATTGCCACCCGCGAGAGCCGACTCGCGCTTTGGCAGGCCGAGCATGTCCAGTCCCTGCTTCGCGCACAAGGGCATGCGGTCGGGCTGCTCGGCATGACGACCCGGGGCGACCAGATCCTCGACCGCGCGCTCAGCAAGGTCGGCGGCAAGGGCCTGTTCGTCAAGGAGCTCGAGGTCGCGCTCGAGGAAGGCCGCGCCGACCTGGCGGTGCATTCGCTCAAGGACGTGCCGATGGAACTGCCCGAGGGCTTCGGGCTGGCCTGCGTGATGGAGCGCGAGGACCCGCGCGACGCCTGGGTCTCGCCGTCCTGCGCCGGCCTCGAGGACCTGCCGCCGGGCGCCGTCGTCGGGACTTCGAGCCTGCGCCGCGTTGTGCTGCTGCGCGCCGCGCTGGCGCGCCTGGGCCGCGACGACGTGCGGATCGAGCCGCTGCGCGGCAACCTAGACACCCGCCTGCGCAAGCTCGACGAGGGCCAGTATCAGGCGATCGTGCTGGCCGCCGCCGGCCTCAAGCGCCTGGGCCTGGAAAGGCGCATCCGCAAGGTCTTCGACCCGGCCGAGATGCTGCCGGCCGCCGGCCAGGGCGCGCTCGGCATCGAGGTGCGTCAAAGCCGCCCCGAGGTCGCCGCCGCGCTGGCGCCGCTGGCGCACCAGCCTACCTGGCTCGCGGTGGCCGCCGAGCGCGCGGTCAGCCGCGGCATGGGCGGCAGCTGCTCGATGCCGCTGGCCGCCTTCGCGACCTGGCAGGGCGAGCCGCTGGCTTCGTCGCTGCGGCTAGAGGCCGCCTGGGGCGATCCGGACGGCCGCATCGCGCTGGTGCGGGTGCAGGCCGATGCCGCCGTCTCCAGCCTGGAGCAGGCCGAGGCGCTGGGCCTGCAGGTGGTCGAGCTGCTGTGCCAGGGCGGCGCGACCGGGCCGGCCGCCGCATGAGGCGCGCGGTCGTCACCCGGCCCGAGGCCGAGGCCCGGCGCTGGGTGTCGGCCCTCGAACGGCAAGGCTGGCAGGCGCTGGCCTTGCCGCTGATCGCGATCGGACCGCCCGCCGACCCGCTGGCGCTGGCCCGGGCCCGCGCGCGCCTGGCCGACCATGACGCGCTGATGTTCGTCAGTCCGGCGGCCGTCGCGCAGTTCTTCGCCGTCCAGCGCTGGACCGATGACTATGCCTCCGGCCGCACCCGTTGCTGGGCCCCCGGGCCCGGCACCGCGCGCGCCTTGCTGGCCGCCGGCGTCCCGCCCGAGCGGATCGACCAGCCCGCGCCCGACGCCGAGAACTTCGATTCCGAAGCACTCTGGCGCGCGGTGCAGGCACAGCTCGTCCCGGGCCACCGCCTGCTGGTCGTGCGCGGCCAGTCCGATGCCGGTGCAGCCAGCCCGCAAGGCAAGGGCCGCGACTGGCTGGCGCGGCAATGCCAGGCGCTGGGCGGCAGCGTCGACTGGTGCGTGGCCTACCGGCGCCAGGCCCCGGACTGGAGCGATGCCGAGCGCAAGCTCGCCCGCGATGCGAGCCGCGATGGCAGCGTCTGGCTGCTGAGCAGCTCGGAGGCCGTCGGCCACCTGGCCGACCTGCTGCCGGGTGCCGACTGGTCGCGCGCGCTGGCGCTGGCCACCCACCCGCGCATCGCAGAGGCGGCGCAAGTGATGGGCTTCGGACGCGTGCTGCAAAGCCGGCCGACGCTCGCAGATGTCCTGTCCACCCTAGAATCGATCTCCTGACCATGGCTGAACCCGATTCCCGACCCCCTAGCAGCAGCGCCGCGCCTGCGAGCGGCCCACAGTCCGCTGGCTGGCGTCCCATGCTGCCCAGGATCACGCTGGGCCTGGCCGTGCTGGCCCTGGGCGGCAGCGTGCTGCTGTGGCAGCAGCTGCAGACCGCCAGGCGCGAGCTGGCGCGCCGCAGCACAGACACCAGCACAGCGGTCACCGAGGTGCGCGAACAGTCGGCACGCGCCGAGGCGCTGGTGCAGGACTTGCAGGTCAGGCTGGGCGTGGCCGAGCTGCGCCTGTCCGAGGTCAGCCTGCAGCGCAGCCAGCTCGAGGAGCTCATGCTGACCGTCTCCAGGACGCGCGACGACAGCCTGGTGCAGGACCTGGAGTCCGCGCTGCAGCTGGCGCAGCAGCAGGCCCAGCTGACCGGCAGCGTGCAGCCCCTGGTCTCGGCGCTGCAGTCGGCCGAGGCCCGCATTGCGCGCGCGGCACAGCCTCGCCTCAATCCGGTCAGCCGTGCCATCGGGCGCGACATCGAACGGATCCGCGCCGCCGCGCTGGCCGACCTGCCCGCGCTCGCTGGCCGCATCGACGAGCAGATCCGCCTGATCGACGAGCTGCCGCTGCTCAACGCCGCGCCCGTCAGGCAGGCGGCGGCGCTCTCCCGCGCTGCCCCGCCGCCGGAGGCCGCCGCGCCGGACGCCGTGCAGGCCACGTTCTGGCAGGGCCTGCGGCACTGGTGGGGCGACTGGTCGGCGCGAGCCTGGGCTGCGGTCAGCCAGCGTGGCAGCGAGCTGGTGCGGGTGCACCGCATGGACCAGACCGACGCCGCGCTGCTCGCACCCGAGCAGGAGTTCTTCCTGCGCGAGAATGCCAAGCTCAAGCTGCTCAATGCCCGCATGGCGCTGCTGGCACGCCAGTCGGTCACCGCGGCGGCTGACCTCAAGGACGTCGAGACCACCCTGCAGCGCTATTTCGATGGCCGTTCCAGCTCGACCCGCTCGGCGCTGGAGGCGCTGCAGGGTCTGCGCAACGATCTGCGCCAGCACGAGCAGCTGCCGCGTCCCGACGACACGCTGGCGGCGCTGACGGCAGCGGCTGCCGGGCGCTGAAGGGAGGCGCTATGAGGGGCGTTTTCTGGTTTCTCGGCCTGGCGGCGATCGCTGTCGCGCTGGCGCTGCTGATGGGGTCCAACCATGCCAATCTGACGCTGTTCTGGCACCCGTGGCGGATCGACGTCTCGTTCAACCTGGCGCTGTTCGGCCTGCTGCTGCTGTTCGGCCTGCTGTATGCCGCGCTGCGCGCACTGAACCTGCTGCGCAGCCTGCCGCAGCAGGCGCAGCGCTGGCGCAGTCACCATGTCGAGCGTTCCGCCCAGCAGGCGGTGCTCGAGGCACTGACGCAGCAGCACGCGGGACGCTACGTGCGCTCTCAGGCGGCGGCGCAGCGGGCGCTCGCGCTGCTGGGCCAGGCCGCTTCCCAGCCCTTCCCGGGCCGCGACCAGGCCCAGCTGCTGTCCCTGCTGCTGGCGGCCGAGAGCGCTCATCAGCTGTCCAACCACGCCGAACGCGACCGCGCGCTGGGCGAGGCCCTGGCCGGCCCGGCGGCCATCCTGGGCAACGAGGCGCGCGCCGCGCTGCAGCTGCGCGCGGCCAGCTGGGCAATCGAGCAGCAGGACAGCGCCGCGGCAGCGCGCTGGCTCGCTGCGCTGCCGCAGGGCGTCTCGCGCCGCATCCACGCCTTGCGCCTGCGCCTGCGCCTGGCGCGCCTCGAGCAGGACCATTCGGCTGCGCTCGAGCTGGTGCGCCTGCTGGCCAAGCACCGCGCCTACAGCGAGCAGGCGGCGCGCAGCCTGGTGCGCGGTCTGGTCCTCGACCTGGTGCGCGATGCGCCTGACCTGGCTGCGCTGCAGGCGGCCTGGAGCAGGCTCGGGCCTGCTGAACGCGCCACGCCCGAGCTGGCGCTGGCGACGCTGGAGCGCTGCCGGGACCTGCTGCTGGCCGAGGAAGAAGGCGAAGCGCTGCTGGCCGGCCGCCAGGGCTGGCTCGACGCAGTCCTGCGTTCGGCCTGGGCTGGCCATGAATCCTTCGACGATGGCCATCGGCGCAGGCTGCTGCTCTGCCTGGAGTCGCTGCTGCCAAGGCTGGACCCCGACTGGCTGGGCCGCATCGAGCAGGCGCAGCAGTCACGTCCGGCCGATGCCGGCCTGCTCTATCTGGCGGGCCAGGCCTATCTGCAGCGCCAGCTCTGGGGCAAGGCCGCCGCGCTGCTGGGCCAGGCCAGCGCGCGACTGGCCGACCCCGAGCTCGCGCGATCCTGCTGGCGCAGCCTGGCCCGCCTGGCCGAGCAGCGCGGCGACGAAGAAGCGGCCCGCTCGGCCTGGAAGCGCGCCGCCCTGCTTTAATCGACACCATGCAACTGCAAGAAATCCTCTATACCCAGGGCTTCGGCACCCGGCGCGTCTGCTGCGGCCTGATCCAGCAAGGCCAGGTCGCGGTCGGCAATCCGCCCCAGCCCTGCACCGACGCCAGCGCCGACTTCGATACCGATGGCCTCGAGTTCACCGTCCAGGGCAAGCCCTGGCAATACCATGAACTGGCCTACCTGATGCTCAACAAGCCGACCGGCCACGAGTGCTCGCAAAAGCCCGGCGCCTGGCCCAGCATCTACACGCTGCTGCCGGCGCCGCTGCGCTCTCGCCCTGCCGGCGCGGCCAGCGGGGTGCAGGCGGTCGGACGGCTCGACCAGGACACCACCGGACTGCTGCTGCTCTCGGACGACGGCAAGTTCATCCACCGCCTGTCCTCGCCGCGCCACCATGTGCCCAAGGTCTATGTCGCGACCTGCAAGCATCCGCTCACGCAGGCGATGGTCGACAAGCTGCTCGCCGGCGTGGTGCTCGACGACGATCCCAAGCCGGTCAGGGCTTCCGCCTGCCGCGCGCTCGACGAGCATAGGCTCGAGCTCACGCTGACCGAGGGCAAGTACCACCAGGTCAAGCGCATGGTCGCCGCCGTCAGCAACCGGGTCGAGGCGCTGCACCGCAGCCGCATCGGCGACATCGAGCTGCCGGCCGACCTCGCGCCCGGGCAATGGCGCTGGCTCACCGGAGCCGAGGTCGCGGGCCTGGTCGCGGCGCGTCGTTGAATACGCTGACTGCACGCGCATGAGCCTGCTGCTCGATTCCTTCTGGCGCGCGCTGGCCTACTGCCTGCATCCGCGCGTCGTGCTGCTTTCGCTGCTGCCCGTCCTGCTGATGGCCGGCGGCGTGTTCGCGCTCGGCTACTACCTGTGGTACCCGGCGCAGGCCTGGCTGATCACCTGGCTCGAGGGCTGGCAGCTGCTGGCGCCGCTGCAGGCCTGGCTGGACCAGAGCGGACTGGGCGCACTGGCCAGCGTGCTGGCGCCCTTGCTGCTGCTGGTGCTGGCCACGCCTCTGCTGGTGCTGCTGGCGCTGCTGCTGGTCGGGCTGTTCATGACGCCGGCCATGGTCAAGCTGGTCGCGCTGCGCCGCTTTGCCCATCTCGAGCGCCGCCGCGGCGCCAGTTTCCTCGACAGCCTGTGGTGGGCGCTGGGCTCGACGCTGCTCGCGCTGCTGGCCCTGCTCGCGACACTGCCGCTTTGGCTGGTTCCGCCGCTGGCCCTGCTGCTGCCCCCCCTGATCTGGGGCTGGCTGGGCTACCGGGTCTATGCCTTCGATGCCTTGTCCGAGCATGCCGATGCCGCCGAGCGGTCCGAGCTGCTGGCGCGGCACCGCTCCCGTCTGTGGCTCATGGGCCTGTCGTGCGGCCTGCTGGGCGCCGCGCCCAGCCTGCTGTGGACCTCGGGCGCGATGTTCATCGCGATGGCGCCGCTGCTGGTGCCGCTGGCGGTCTGGGTCTACGCTCTGGTGTTCGCCTTCTCCTCGCTCTGGTTCGCTCATTACCTGCTGGCCGCGCTGGCAGGCCTGCGCGCGACCCGGAGCGATTCCGCCCCATCCCCCGTGCCTGCCTGATATTGATTCACTCCCATGAATGCAGATCGCTCCACGCCCGCCTTCGGGCTCATCATCGTCGGTGACGAAATCCTGTCGGGCAAGCGCGCCGACAAGCACATGGCCAAGGTCATCGAGCTGCTGGGCGCGCGCGGCCTGGGCCTGTCCTGGGTCCGCATCGTCGGCGACGACCGCACCCTGATCACGGCTGCGCTGCGCGAGGCCTTTGCCAGCGGCGACGTCGTGTTCAGCTGCGGCGGAATCGGCGCCACGCCCGACGACCATACCCGCCAGTGCGCGGCCGCCGCGCTCGGGGTCGAGCTCGAGCTGCACCCGGAGGCCAGGCGCCTGATCGAGGAGCGCATGCAGGACCTCGCGCGCGAGCAGGGCCAGGTCTACGAGGCCGACCGGCCCGAGAACGTGCACCGGCTCAACATGGGCGTGTTCCCGCGCGGCGCGACCATCATCCCGAATCCCTACAACAAGATTCCGGGCTTCAGCTGTGCCGCAGCGGGGCAGGGCGCGGTGCATTTCGTGCCGGGCTTCCCGGTCATGGCCTGGCCGATGATCGAGCAGCTGCTCGACCAGCACTACGCCCACCTGTTCGCGCAGCAGCAGCGCTGCGAGCGCTCGGTGATCGTGTTCGGCGCGATGGAAGCCGCCCTGACCCCGCTGATGGAGGCGATCGAGGCCGGCCATCCCGGCGTCAAGGTGTTCAGCCTGCCCAGCGTCGACCATCCGCAATGGGGGCGCCACATCGACCTCGGCGTCAAGGGCGGGGTCGACGAGACCCTGGCCGCGTATGCCGACCTGCTGGCCGGACTGCACCAGATCGGAGCCAAGCTTGGCCCCGAAATGGTGCGTCCTTGATGGATTCATGTTGGTGCATCCGATTGCACCATAATGGTGCAATTGACGCCATGCAGATTTGTTGCGAATAATCGTCGCCTAGCCGCCGCTCCAAGGCACAATCCATGCTGTTGCTGACCAGCTGCCGCATTGCCTCGAAATCGGGTGATCTGTAGCTGGCATGGTTTCTGCATAGATACTGACAACAACCGTTCAACCTTTTTTCCCCAGTCCAGGAGATTTCTGATGGCCAAGACCGTCGCAGACGTCATGCAAATGGTGAAGGACAACGATGTCAAGTTCGTTGACTTCCGTTTCACCGATACCCGTGGCAAGTGGCAGCACATCACCGTGCCGATTTCCCAGTTCGATGAAGAGAAGTTCGAAGAAGGCCAGGCCTTCGACGGCTCCTCGATCGCTGGCTGGAAGGGCATCGAGGCCTCCGACATGCTGATGGCCCCTGACGCCACCAGCGCCTTCATCGACCCGTTCGTCGAAGAGACCACCCTGGTGCTGGTCTGCGACGTGATCGAGCCGACCGACGGCAAGGCCTACGAGCGCGACCCGCGCTCGATCGCCAAGCGCGCCGAGACCTACCTGAAGGCCTCGGGCATCGGCGACACCGCCTTCTTCGGTCCT
>JBDLTM010000109.1:0-7781 GCA_039805805.1 Pseudomonadota bacterium
TCGGAATCCTCCAGCGGGGCGACGCCGGCCTGCCGCGCGGCCAGCAAGCGCCGATATGACGCTTCACCCAGTATCAGGTCGCCCGGCTGGTCATGCCCCTGCACCGACAGGGCATAGGTCACCTCGTCGTCGTTCCACAAGTCCGGGTTGTCGGGCAGATGCAAGTCGAGCGCATGCTGGCGGGCGAAATGGCGGCCTATGAAGCCCTGCGGCCGCATGTCCAGCAGCGGATAAGGCAGTCCCTCGTACCAGCCGTCGCACATGCCGTCTTCGACCGGCCAGGGCCAGGGGTTCAGGTAGTCCAGCGCGCTGCCTTGCGGCCAGGTTAAGTCCAGCCAGCCCGCCTGCTGGGCCTGGCCCCGATCATCGATGCGGTAAAGCGCCAGCGGTTCAACCGATCCACGCAACGATCTGCGCAACGAATATCGAATGCGACGCGAGCCACCGCGCACCACCACCTGAGCGGATACTGCCTGCATCGCTCGCGCCAGCGTCGAGCGGTTGATGTCTCCCAGCAAGCGGCAAAGCTCGGCACTGCCGGCTTGCGGATGAGAGCGCAGCACGCGCAGCACATCGTCGGGGGTGATCTTTGCCATGCCTAAGTTTATCGCTGGCGCTGCGCGGAGTGCAACGAATTCAGCAACGAACTTTGATCATGTCAGGGGACGACTGGCGCTGATCCCGCTTGCGCTGCGCGTCCAGCCGCTTCCACCACTACGGCTGGACCGCCAGCGACTCCACCTCAAACCACACCACGCTGCGCTGCTCGCGGCTGAACTCGACGCCGATCAGGTGGATGGGCTCGCCGCGCGCGCGGTACTTGTCGGCGTAGCCCCGGTCCTTGATCTGCTGCAGCGCGCGCCCCTCAGGCACCTGCTCGACCACCTTGAACTCGAACAGCAGCACCATACCCTCGAACAGCACGGTCAGGTCGATGCGACCCTTATTCGTGATGTCCTCGGCCCGGATGTCCAGGCCCAGCGCTGCCAGGTGGCTGTAGAACACGCTGGCGTAGTAGCCCTCGTAGTTCGCGATCGGGTTGTTGCGGTACCAGTCGTTCGGAATGCCGGAGAACAGGGCCGTGAACAGCGCCTGCAGGCCGGCAAAGTCGCGCCGCCGCAGGCACTGCAGCAACTGCAGCCGCTGCGCCAGCCCTTGCGACCCCGGCAGCCCCAGCCGCGGCAGCAGCGACTTGTTCAGGCTGCTGCGCACCTCCTGGTTCGGATAGCCCAAGGTATAGACCCACTCGCCGGGCAGGATCTGCTCGGCGCCGTGCAAGGTCAGGTAGCCGGCCTGGAACAGCAGGGCATCGGTCTCGATGTGGTCGACGTCGAAGCTCGACAGCAGTTCCATGTCACTGACGCGCCGCTCCAGTTCCGGCGTGAAGGTTCCGCGCTGCGAAAGCAGTTCGACCAGGAAAGTGGGCGTGCCGGTCTCGAACCAGTAGGGCTTGAATTCGCGCTTGCTGAACAGCAGCAGCAGGTCGAAGGGGTTGTAGACGCTCGTTCCGGTCCAGTTGTAGCCGTTGTACCAGCTGCGGATCTCGTCGCGGTCCAGCCCGGGCAGCTCGGGCGCGAACACCTGGTCCACGTCCTCGTCGGTATAGCCACAGATCGCCGAGTAGCGCGCATCGACCGAGATGTCGTTGAGGTTGTTCAGCCCCGAGAACAGCGAGACCTTGCTGAACTTGGACACGCCGGTGAGCATGGCGAACTTGATATGCGCATCCTGGCCCTTGAGCACCGAATACAGATTGCGCAACCCGTCGCGCATCTGGCGCGCTATTGGCCCGTCGGTGATGTTGTCCAGGATCGGCTTGTCGTATTCGTCGACCAGCACCACGACGCGCTGGCCGCTGCGTTCGTGCGCCAGCCGTATGAGTTCGGCGAACTCGCCTGACAGATCCAGGCCTTGCGGCAAGCTCAGGTCCAGCGCAATGCAGTTCAGTCGCAGCTGGTCCTTCATGCGTTGTTCCAGCCGGTCCAGGTCGTGGATGACACCCTCGGCAAAGCTGATCCGGACCACCGGGTACTTGACCGACCAGTCCCAGTGCTGCTCGGCGTGCAGGCCAGTGAACAGCTCGCGATTGCCCTCGAACAGCTCGGCGATGGTGTCGATCAGCAGGCTCTTGCCGAAGCGCCTCGGCCGGCTCAGGAAGTAGTGCGTACCCTGGTCGATCAGCTGCAGGATCTGCGGTGTCTTGTCGACGTAGTAATAATCCTCCTCGCGGATCTTGGCAAAGGTCTGGATGCCGATCGGCAGCTTCTTGCGGGGCAGTGCAGCGCTCATGGCGCGATTCTAGGGGGCTTCCGGACGCCTGGGACAGCTACGTCAGGCATCCGGTCCTGCTGTCATGCCCGCCCGTACCGGTCCTCGAAGCGGACTATGTCGTCCGGCCCAGCAGCTCTTTCAGGAGCTTATTCGATCGCCCACTCTTCAACGGCCAGGCCCGGTACGCGGTGAAACTCTCGGGCATTATTGGTGATGACGATGCTGTCCTCTGCCATCGCGTGCGCGGCAATCATCGAGTCCATGCCGCCTATCGGTCTGCCCGCACGTTCCAGTGCCGCGCGAATCTGCGCGTAATGGTGCGTGGCTTCCAGCGGCCAGGGGCGTACATCGAAGCCTACCAACCAGGCCTCAACAGCCGCAGCAAAGCGCGGCGACCCCAGCTTGGCAGCGCCAAACCGCAACTCCGCCGCGACGATGGCTGAAAGCCACAGCTGATCACGATCGAGCGTGGCAAAACGCGCGATCATCTCAGCCGGGTGGCGACGCAGGATGTAGCTGCAAATATTGGTATCCAGGGTACGGCGCATGGCTGTCCATCAACTCCAGTCGCGTTCCTGTGCCGGCGCATCCTGCCGGTTGGCCAGAAAGTCAGCCGGCAGGGGCTCGGTGCTGGCGTAGAAGCTCTGCAGCCAGCGGCCCATGTCGTGTTCGATAGGCGTTTCTGGGTGCAGCCACAGGTCGTTGCCGATCTGCTCCACCCGTACTTCCTTGGCCTGCAGGCGCAGCTTGGCCGGCAAGCGCAAGGCCTGGCTACGGCCGCTCATGAAGACTCGGGCTGTGATGGTCATGGGGCACTCCATTTGTAGTATTACAGCGAGATATTACACTGAATGTGCGATTCTGTCATTTCGCTGCCTTTGCACAGCGCACCGTAGCTGGCGCGTACCGGCTAGCCGTCCTGGCGGGGCGGGTGTATCGGGCCTCGAAGTGCACGATGTCGTCCTCGCCGAGGTAGCTGCCGACCTGGACTTCGATCAGCTCCAGTGGGATCTTGCCCGGGTACTCCATCGCGTGGACCGAACCGCCCGCAGGTAGATCGACTCGTTCTCGGCTAGCAGGCGTTGCTGGCCGTCGAGCGTCACATGGAGCACACGTTGTCGTGCGGATACTCTGGAGGGACGATATTCCGCTTCTAGCGTACAATCTGATCAATGGTTTTCGTAGAGCTCCCCATCTTCATTCGATGCGCACAAGAACTGTTCACGGATGATGACGTGCGTGAGCTGCAGGTGACCTTGCTAGAGAACCCCGCGGCTGGCGACCTGATCCCCGGAGGTCGCGGTCTGCGCAAATTGCGTGTCCCTCTGCCGGGGCGAGGTAAACGGGGTGGAGCCAGAGTGATCTACTACCACTGGGTCAGTCACGAGCAGTGCTATCTGGTCTATGCCTACGCCAAGAACGTTGCTGCCGACCTGACCAAAGACCAGCTACGGCGCCTTGCCGATGTGATCGATATGGAGGTGAACCATGGACAATAAACAGTTTGACGAACTGCTGGCTAGCGTTCGTGACATGGGGCGCCACATGCGTGGCGAAGGGGTCGCGGGTGCAAGGGTGCATGATTTTCCGGAGCCTGATGTCAAGGCCATCCGGGAACGTACGGGGCTGAGCCAGACCCGTTTTGCCTATCTGATCGGTGTGAAGCCCAAGACCCTTCAGAACTGGGAGCAGCATCGGGTTCGTCCAGCAGGACCAGCCCGTGCCCTGCTGAAGATTGTCGAAGCCAATCCGGGCGCTCTGTCGGTACTTCACGCCTGACCTGGCTGTCTCAAGCCCCGATCACCTGCATCCCGTTGGCCTGGTAAGCGTTTTCCCGATGCACCCAGGCCGCATAAGCCTGGGCATAGGGGTGCACCGTGGGGTTGCTGGCGGCTTCGGCCACAGGCTGCCAACGCCAACTGGCATGTTGCCCGGCGTACCGATCTTGACCTGCGACATGACCGGGCAGCGGCAAGGCCGCGGCCTCGGCTTCAGACAGGTCCAGCCAATGCGGCAGGTTCACGTAGTGGGTAGAAACCGCCGGGTCGAAGGCGCTGTCGGGGTAGAAATGGTCCCGGGCGCATCAGGTGGGCGCGGGGCAGGGCGGACTCGTGCAGGCCCAGTTCGTCGCGTGCCATGCGGCGCAGCGCATCGGCCAGCGGCTCGTTCTTGCGGATGCGTCCTCCCGGCGTGAACCACCAGCCCAGGTCCACGGTGGCCTGCAAAAAGCCCAGCTTGCTGCCGCAGTCGTAGCGGGTGCCGGCGTAGCGGAAGGCGAACACCTTCTCGCGGCGCAGCAGCTGCGCGATGCCGTAGCGCAGGGTATGCTTGCGCGGCATGTTGGGGGTACAATAAATCGAATGCAAATCGAGTTTGAGCCAATGAACGCGAACAAACACGCTACGCCCACTGGCTGGGTTGACCCGGACGAAGCCCCTGAACTGACGGACGAATTCTTTGAGCGTGCCGATTTTTTCGAGGGCGACAAGCTGATGCGCCGTGGCCGCCCCAAGGCCGCCATTACCAAAGAAGCGGTGAAATTGCGGCTGGACGCTGACGTTCTGGCTGCATTGCGCGCCACAGGCGCCGGCTGGCAAACGCGCATCAACGAAACCCTGCGCGCTTCGCTGCACCTGGCGGGGCGGGTGTAGCGGCCTGATCAGTCGCAAAGCCTAGCGTTGTCCCGCAGCCACTGCGCATAAACCCGCACATAGGGGTGGACCGATTCGTCCCGCGCCGCCTGCCCCAGCGACACCAGCGGCAGCGTGTTGCAGGCCTGGCTGAACTGATCGAGGGACAGCCAGGGGCTGGCGAGGGTAGTCATTCAGAAAAGGCAATGGCAGTTTCACGCACCCAAGTCAGCAAACCCGCCGTGGAACCATCCAGCCCGATGGTGTCGCCGGTGCCCAGTCTGGCTTCCAGATCGCGGGCCAGGGTCTTGCCCAGCTCCACGCCCCACTGGTCAAAGCTGTTGCTGCCCCAGGCCACACCGGCGACAAAGACCCGGTGCTCGTACAAGGTCAGTAGGGCGCCCAGGCTGGCGGGGCTCAGCTCGTCCAGCAGCAGGACCGTGCTGGGGCGGTTGCCGGGGAAGTCCTGGTGGCCCGCCAGTTGGCCAGCAGCGCGTCGTGGTGGCCGTCCAGGTCGTGAGCCGGGCGGCGCACCAGCAGCAGCTCGGTCGGCACGCGCTGGCTGCCCTGGTGCAGCCACTGGAAGAAGGCGTGCTGGCTGTTGCTGCCGACCTCGCCCCACAGCGCGGCGGTGGTCGGGTAGGGCAGTGGGTGGCCATGGGTGTCGACCCGCTTGCCGTTGCTTTCCATCTCCAGCTGCTGCAGGTAGGCCGGCAGGCGGCGCAAGCCGTGGTGGTATGGCACCACGCAGCGGCTGGGCAGGTTCAGGAAGCTGCTGTTCCAGATGTCGAGCAGCCCCAGCCAGACCGGCAGGTTGGCTTGCAGCGGGGCCTGGGCAAAATGCCCGTCCATTTCAGCAGCGCCGCGCAGCAGTTGCCTGAAGCCTTCGGCGCCGATCGCCACTGCCAGCGGCAAACCGACCGAAGACCAGAGCGAGAAGCGCCCGCCCACGCCCTCGGGCAGGTGCAGCAACCGGGCACAGCCCATGATGCTGGCACGATCGGGGCAGGACGTCACGGCGATGAAGCGGCTTCCGGGGTCTTCCAGCCCACCGACCACACACCAGTCCCAGGCCGATCGGGCATTGCGCAAGGTCTCGGCGGTGGACCAGGACTTGGATGCGACCACAAAGCGCGTCCGCGCTGGCTGCAGTCCCTGCAGGGTCTGATCCAGATCATGCCCGTCCAGGTTGCTGACCACATGGATGCGCTGGCGGCAGGTCTGGAAAGGCTGCAGCGCCTGCAAGGCCATCTCAGGCCCCAGACCCGAGCCGCCAATGCCAATATGCACCAGGTCGTCCACCCCGGGGTCGGCGCGCAAGGCTTCGGCCAGCACCAGCATGTCGTGCAGGCCCTGGCTCCATTCGTGGCCGGCCGCAGCCGGCTGGTGGTGATTCATGCGCAGCCAGGCGTGCAGGGCGGGGCGGTTTTCGGTTGGGTTGACCACCTCGCCGGCTAACAAGGCTTCACGCCTAGCGTGCAAGCCGCTGGACTCTGCCAGTGACAGCAATCCCGACAGAACGGAGCTGTCCCACAGGTTCTTGGACAGGTCGGCGCGCAGGTGCGGGGCTGACAGGCTCAGTTCGGCAAAGCGTCCGGGCTGGGTCGCAAAAGCCTGCCTGAGGTCGAAACTGCAGGCGTATTCGGTCGCTTGCAGGCCGAGCGCTTGCCTGAGCTGATTGGTCGGGGGCGGCATCAGGCCAGCTCGCGTTCCTGCATCCAGGCGGCAAAGTCGGCGCCGACTTCATCGTGCTCCAGGCCCAGGTCCACGGTGGCCTGCAAAAAGCCAAGCTTGCTGCCGCAGTCGTAGCGGGTGCCCTGGTAGCGGTAGGCGAACACCTTCTCGCGGCGCAGCAACTGCGCGATTCCGTCGGTGAGCTGGATCTCGCCGCCCACGCCACGCGGCAGGCGCTCGAGCTCATGGAAGATACCGGGTGTCAGGATGTAGCGGCCGGCCACGGCCAGCGTGGTCGGCGCGACTTCCGGGGCGGGCTTCTCGACGATGCCGCTGATGTCGGTCAGGCAGTCGTTGACCACCGTGCCCGACACGATCCCGTAGCGCTTGGTGTGCTCGCGCGGCACGTCCTGCACCGCCAGGTGGCTGGCGCCCCATTGCGCGTATTGCTGCACCATCTGCGCCATCACGGGCGGATTGCCCACCATCAGGTCGTCGGCCAGCAGCACGGCAAAGGCCTCGTTGCCCACCAGCTCGCGGGCGCACAGCACCGCATGGCCCAGGCCCAGGGCGCGCGGCTGGCGCACGTAGACGCAGGTCATGTCATCGGGTGCGATGGAGCGCGCCAGTTCCAGCAGCGCGGTCTTGCCGGCGGCTTCGAGCTCGCTTTCCAGCTCGTAGGCGGTATCGAAATGGTCCTCGATGCTGCGCTTGGTGCGCCCGGTCACGAAGATCATCTGGCGGATGCCGGCTGCATAGGCTTCCTCGACCGCGTACTGGATCAAGGGCTTGTCGACCACGGGCAGCATCTCCTTGGCGCTGGCCTTGGTGGCGGGCAGGAAGCGGGTGCCGAGGCCGGCGATCGGGAAGACGGCCTTGCAGATAGGAGCGGGCATGTTTTCCCGCCTGTTATTTTGTTGTTTATACGGCTATGCCGTATAATTTCCAGATGTTGACCGTGATCGAAACCCCCATCTTCCAGCGCATGGTGGTTGATGTGCTCCAAGACGCCGAGCGACAGTTGCTGATCAACTGGATCGCCGGCAATCCGCTGGCAGGCGATGTGATTCCGGGTGTCGATGGTTTACGAAAAGTGCGTTGGGGCCGCTCTGGCATGGGCAAGCGCGGCGGAGCCCGGGTGATCTACGCCTATGATGCCTAAACTCAAGATGGACGCAGAGATGGAAGCATTTGCCAACGATGTGC
>JBDLTM010000110.1:0-7759 GCA_039805805.1 Pseudomonadota bacterium
GGCGCTGCAGGGCGCTGGCCATCGAACAGCATCGGATTGGCGACCATGGGCGGCACGCTGCTGTCGACAGACTCCAGCACCATGCCGCGCGCCTTGACATGCGGATGCGCCATCACCTGCGCGATGTCCAATATGGGGGAGCAAGGCACGGCCGCCTGGTCCAGCAGGCCGCTCCAGTCGGCGGTACTGCGCAACAGGGTCCAGCCCGTGATCAAGGGCACCAACTCGGCGCGGTGTGCGACCCGGGCGGGATTGGTGGCGAAGCGTGGATCTGCTGCGACATCGGCATGACCGGCCGCCTCACAGAAGCGTGCAAACTGGCCATCATTGCCGACTGCCAGCACCATGTGTCCGTCCCGGGTCGGAAACACCTGGTAAGGCACGATGTTCGAATGTGCATTGCCCATCCGCGTCGGATGGGTCCGGCCGATCAGCTGGTTGCTGGCCTGATTGGCCAGCATCGCCACCTGGACATCAAACAAGGAGGCATCAATCACCCGGCCATGTCCGGTACGGGCGCGCTCATGCAGTGCGGCAAGGATGGCGGTCACGGCATACAGCCCGGTCATCAGGTCAGTGACGGCAACGCCCACCTTTTGCGGCTCTCCCCCCTGGTCGCCGGTGATGCTCATCAAGCCGGCTTCGGCCTGGATGGCGAAGTCATAACCCGCCTTGTGCGACAGAGGACCGTTTTGTCCGTAGCCGGTGATGGAACAGTAGATGAGTCGTGGGTTGATCGTCTGCAGGCTGGCCGCGTCCAGGCCATACTTGGCCAGCTGCCCCACTTTGTAGTTCTCGATCAGGACATCGGCTTCGAGCGCAAGCTCCCGCACCTGCCTGATGCCTTCAGGGCTGGCAATATCGATGGCCAGCGAGCGCTTGCCTCGGTTGGCGCAGAGGAAATAGGCAGCGACCCGGTCTGTGCCCTCGCCCCACCAGGGCGGGCCCCAGGCACGGGTGTCGTCACCGGAGCCTGGGCGTTCGACCTTGATGACGTCGGCGCCGTAGTCGGCGAGCAACTGACCGGCCCAGGGCCCTGCCAGCACGCGTGATAAGTCGAGTACTCGCACTCCGTCGAGCATATGAGGCGGGGAGCTGGTCTGCATGTTGATCAGTTAGTGAAGGCTGTGATGCCTGTAATGGCTCGGCCTGGAATCAATGCCTGCATGTCGTGGCGACCCGCGCAGGTGTTGAGCCGTTGGAGATTGACCCAATGGCGGGCCACACCATCTTGGTCGCGGATACCGTTGCGACCCGCAATGAATTGGGCCAGCTCATGGTAGTGCTGATTCAAAATGGCCTGCACGAATCTTTCGCAACAAGATATGAGAAAATCAGATATCTAAACCCGTACCGCATGGAAACCCCGCACAGGAAAACCCGCATGCCGAGGCACCAGACATGAGAAGAAAGCTGCCATCGACCCAGGCCCTGGTCTGCTTCGTCGCCGCCGCGCGGCATCAGAGCTTCACCCGCGCGGCGCAGGAACTGTTCCTGACGCAGGGCGCGATCTCGCGCCAGGTGGCCGCGCTGGAGGAGTCGCTCGGCGTCGAGCTGTTCCGGCGCAGCCAGCACGGCATGACGCTGACCCCGGCTGGCGCCGACTATGCGCGCCAGGTCGCGCAGCGGCTCGATGCGCTCGAGCGCGACACGCTCGACCTGATGGGGCGCCAGGGCCAGGGCGAGAGCGTGACGCTGGCGGTGGTGCCGACGCTGGCGACGCGCTGGCTGATTCCGCGCCTGGCCGGTCTGGCGCGCGAGCAGCCGCAGCTCACAGTGCACATCGACGCCCAGACCCGGCCCTTCCTGTTCGGCGACACCGGGGTCGACGCCGCCATCTTCGCCGGCACGGATGAGCAGATGCAGCAATGGGCCGGCACGCGGGCGCAGCTGCTGTTCGATGAGGTGGTGGTGCCGGTCTGCAGTCCGGCGCTGCTGCGCGGCAGGACCGAGCTGGCACCGGCGGCCCTGGCCGAGATGCCGCTGCTGCAGCAATCGACCCGACCGGACGGCTGGCGCCAGTGGTTCGAGAGCCAGCAGGTGGAAGCCCCGCGCGCGATGGCAGGACCGCGCTACGAGCAGTACTCGATGCAGGTCGCGGCCGCCGCCAGCGGCCTGGGAGTCGCGCTGATGCCCACGCTGCTGGTCGAGGCGGAACTGGCCTCTGGCGAGCTGGTGATCGCCAGCCCGAACCGCCTGCTGAGCCGGCGCAGCTACTACCTGGTGCAGCCCGACCTGCCGGAGCGGCCGGCGCTGACGCCGTTAAAGTCCTGGCTGCTGGCGACTGCCGCCAGAATGCACGACGCCCGGTGAGAATCACCAGGCCCCGGCCAGCCCAGCCGCGATCAATGCCGATCAGCCCTGCTGCCGCAGCAGCTCGCGCCCGATGATGAGCTGCTGCACCTGGGTCGTGCCCTCGTACAGGCGCAGCAGGCGCGCGTCGCGGTAGAAGCGCTCGACCGGATACTCGTTGATGTAGCCGGCGCCGCCATGCACCTGCACGCCGCGGTCGGCCACGCGGCCCAGCATCTCGGTCGCGAACAGCTTGGCGCAGGACACGCGCATCGAGACCTCCGGATCCGAGACATGGGCCGGCTTCTGGTCGAAGCGCGCCGCCACCTCGCGCACCAGCGACCAGGCCGCCAGCAGCTCGGCCTGGCTGTCGGCCAGCATGGCCTGCACCAGCTGGAACTCGCCGATCGGCTTGCCGAACTGCTTGCGCTCGCTCGCGTAGCGCACCGATTCCTCCAGGATGCGCTGCGCCATGCCGCAGGCCACCGCCGAGATGTTGAGGCGGCCGCGGTCGAGCACCTTCATCGCGGTCTTGAAGCCCTGGCCCGGCACACCGCCGATGATGTGGGACGCCGGTACGCGCACGTTCTCGAGGATCACGTCGCAGGTCATGGTGCCGCGCTGACCCATCTTCTTGTCCTTCTTGCCGAGCTTGATGCCCGGCAGGCCGGCCGGCAGGATGAAGGCCGAGACGCCGCCAGCGCCCGGGCCGCCGGTGCGCGCCATCAGCGTAAAGGCGCCCGCGCGCGGCGCGTTGGTGATGTAGCGCTTGCTGCCGTTGAGCACGTAGTGGTCGCCGTCGAGTTCGGCGCGGGTCTTGAGCGAGGCCGCGTCGGTGCCGGCGTCGGGCTCGGTCAGCGCGAAGGACATGATCAGCTCGCCGCTGGCGACCTTGGGCAGGTATTCGGCCTTCTGCTCGGGCGTGCCATCCATCAGGATGCCCTGCGAGCCGATGCCGATATTGGTGCCGAACACTGATCGGAAGGCCGGCGCGGTGCGTCCGAGCTCGTAGTTGACCAGCACTTCCTGGCTCACCGACAGGCCGATGCCCCCGTACTCCTCGGGCACGGTCAGGCCGAACAGGCCCATCTCCTTCATGTCCTCGATGATGTCGGCGGGCACCTCGTCGTGTTCCTCGAGGTGGTTCTCGGCCGGGATCAGGCGCTCCTGGATGAAGCGCTGGAGGGTCGGCAGCAGGATGTCGAATGATTCTTGGTCGAGGGCCATGGTCTTGTCTGTCTGATGCCGTGAATGGCGGATCTGTCTCGGAGATGCTGGAACGCCGGCTTGCGTTCGTCGATGGAGGCCTTGGGTCGAAACCCGTTCGGTCCGTCGACCGCTAGGCCTCCTGCCCAGTTCAGTCGACGCTGATCTTGCTGTCGCGGATCACGGTCGAAAGCTGCCTGGCCTCGGTGGCCAGCAGCGTCTTGAACTCGCTATTGGCCAGGCCGACCGGCTCGGCGCCCAGCGCCTCGTAGCGGGTCTTGATCGCGGGAGACTTCAGCGCCTTGCCGATCTCGGCCGCCATGCGGCTGGTGACATCGGGTGGCGTGCCGTTGGGCGCCCACATGCCGAACCAGATGTCGAGCTCGGAGCCCTTCATGCCGAGCTCGGTCAGCGTCGGCACGTCGGGGAAGAAGGAGCTGCGATTGGCGCCGGCCACCGCGAGCATGCGCGCCTTGCCAGCCTTGACATGCGGGAAGGCGATGCCCGGGTCCATCACGAAGTCGGCCTGGCCTGCGAGAACATCCTGCAACGCGGGGGCCGCGCCTCGATAAGGGATGTGGACCGCGAAGAACCTGGCCGACTGCTTGAACAGCTCGCCAGCCAGGTGCGGCGGCGTGCCGGCGCCGGCCGAAGAGTAGGACAGCTTGCCCGGATTCTTCTGCGCGAAGGCCACCAGCTCGCGCGCGTCCTTGAACGGCGACTGCGCCCCGACCACCACGTACATCTGGCTGCGGCCGACGCCGGCGACCGGGGTCATGTCCTTGGCCGGATTGAGGGTCTGCTTGAACAGGTAGGGGTTGGCGGTCTCAAACGAGGTCGGCGCGATCAGGAAGGTGTAGCCGTCGGGCTGGGCACGGACCACCTCGCCGGCCGCGACGTTGCCGCTGCCACCGGGCTTGTTGTCCACGATCACGGTCTGGCCCAGGGCCTCGGACAGGGACTGTGCCATCGCGCGCGCCATCACGTCGGTGGTGCCGCCCGGCGCGAAGCCGACCACGACACGGATGGGCTTGGCCGTCGGCCAGGCCTGCTGGGCCTGGGCCGCGCCCAGCGCAGCCAGGGTGCATAGCGAGGCGACAGCCGCCTGGATCAGGCGGCGGCGGGCTGGGGAAGTCTGCGGGGTTCTCATCGTGGTCTCCTGTGTTTTCAAGTGCTGGGTCGATGAACTTTTTCAGCTTGCAGCCAGCTGGGTCTTGAGCTGCTCGCGCAGCTTGAACTTCTGGATCTTGCCCGACGGGGTCGAAGGCATGGCGTCCAGGATCTCGAGCCGCTCGGGGATGTACTGCATCGCGACCTTGTGGCTCTTGAAGTACTCGACCAGGCCGGCCAGGTCCAGGCCCTGGCCCGGCTTGGGCACGACGACCGCGCAGGCGCGCTCGCCCATGCGCTCGTCGGGGTAGGAGACGATCGCGGCCTGCAGCACCGCCGGATGGCGATAGAGCAGGTTCTCGATCTCGACCACCGGGATGTTCTCGCCGCCACGGATGATCACGTCCTTGCTGCGGCCGGTGATGCGGACATAGCCCTGCTCGTCGATGCGCGCCAGGTCGCCGGTGTCGAACCAGTCCTCGGCGTCGGTGCCGTTGAGGTGCGGGCGCTTCAGGTAGCCGCCGAAGTTCGAGCAGGCGCGCAGCATCAGGCTGCCGACCTGTCCGTGCGGCAGGGCATTGCCGTCCACGTCGACCACCTTGACCTCGACGCCAGGCAGCGGCCGGCCGTCGGTGGTGAACGAGCGCTCGTCGTCATCCTCGAGCAAGGTGGTGGTCACGGCACCGTTCTCGCTCATGCCCCAGGCCGACACGATCTTGCTGCCGAGCACGGCGCGCGCCTGCTCGACCAGAGCGCCCGGGATCGGCGCACCGGCACACAGGAAGGTCCTGAGCGTGGGCACCTGGGTGGCGTCCTCGGCCACGGTGCGGGTCAGGTCGGTCAGGAAGGGGGTCGAAGCCATGGTGAAGCTGACCTGCTCGTCGCGGATCAGCTCAATCGCCTTCTTAGGCTCCCAGATGTCCTGCAGCACGGCGCTGGCCTTGAGCATGATCGGCATCATCAGGCCGTACATGAAGCCGGTCTGGTGCGCCATCGGCGAGGCCATCAGCACCACGGTCTCGGCGTCCAGATGCAGGCGCTGCGCGTAGGGAACGATGTTGGCCATTGTCGTGTTGGCCGTGTGCATCACGCCCTTGGGCTCGCCGGTGGTGCCCGAGGTGTAGATCAGCTGGGTGACGTCGTCCGGCCCCGGTCGGCTGGAGCCGAGGATCTCGGCCGCATCAGATGCTTTCTCCCACTCGGGTCCGCTCAGCAGCGCCTCGAAGCTGTTCGGCCCCTCGCCGTCGACGATCACCAGCTGCTGGATCTCGGGGATGCTGCGCTGGAGGCTCTCGGCCATCCGCTCGAAGTCGAAGCCGCGGAAGACCTTGGGCGTGATCAGCACCTTGGCCTGGCCGTGCTTGAGCATGAAGCCGAGCTCGCGCTCCCGGAAGATGTGCATCAGCGGATTGATCACCGCGCCGATGCGCGAGCAGGCCAGATAGGTCAGCGTGAACTGCCACCAGTTGGGCAGTTGGCAGGCGACCACGTCGTTCTGGCGCACGCCCAGGCGGTGCAGGCCCACGGCGATGCGGTCGGCCAGCTGCGCCAGCTCGCGGTAGCTGAAGCGTCGCACATCGCCCGCCTCGACCCGGTAGGCGGTCAGCGCGAGCTTGTCCGGACAGGCCGCGACGCAGGCGTCGAGGTCGTCGTTGATGGTGCGGTCATGCCAGAAGCCCTGCTCGATCATGCGGGCGCGGCGTGCGGGCAGCAGTACGGTGTCGAATTCCATCTTTGTCTCCTTTTGGCAGTTGTTATGGTGTCGCTTGCCGCGCCGGTCAGGCCGGCACGAACTGGCGGCCGGCTCGCACGCGCGCGATGATGGTCTTCATGATCTGGGCCGTGCCGTCGCCGATCTGGAAGCCCAGCACGTCGCGCAGGCGCTGCTCCATCGGCCCGCGGTCGTAGCCGCCGTGGCCGTAGCAGAGCAGGCACTGGTGGATCACGTCGTAGGCCAGCTTGGGACCCCACCACTTGGCCATGCCGGCCTCGGCAGAGTGCGGCAGGCCACGGTCCTTGAGCCAAAGGCCCTGGTAGCACAGCAGGCGCGCGCCCTCGACCTCGGTGTCGTACTGGGCCAGCGGATGGGTCACGCCCTGGAAGGCCGACAGCGGCTGGCCGAAGGCCTCGCGCTGGGTGATGTATTCCCAGGTCTCGTTCAGCGCCTGGCGCGCGACGGCGAGCACCTGCAGCCCGATCAGCGCACGCGAGAAGTCGAAGCCGTGCATCACCTGCACGAAGCCCTTGTTCTCCTCGCCCAGGCGGTGGCTGACCGGCACGCGCACGTTCTCGAAGAAGATCGAGCCGCGTCCGATGGCGCGCTGGCCGTGGCAGTCGAAGCGATTGGTCGTGATGCCGGGGCTGTCCATCGGCACCATCAGCGCGGTCACGCCATGCGCCTTCGATTCGGGCGTGCCGGTGCGGCCGAACACGACCGCGATGTCAGCCTGGTCGGCAGCCGAGATCGAGGTCTTCTCGCCGTTGATGACGTAGGAGTCACCGTCGCGCTCGATGCGCAGTCGCAGATTGGCCGCGTCCGATCCGCCGCGCGGCTCGGTCAGCGCGATGGCGCAGATGGCCTCGCCGGCGACCAGCTTCCTGAGCCAGGGACCGACCACTTCGGGATCGCCGTACTTCGACAGGATCTGGCCGTTGAGCGAGGCCAGCAGGTTGAGGTAGGAAAAGCTCAGGTCGGCGCGCGCGATTTCCTCGTGGATCACGCCGGCGGCCACCGTGCCCAGGCCCAGGCCGCCGAATTCCTCCGGCAGCTCGGGGCAGATGAAGCCGAGCTCGCCCATCTCGCGCAGCAGGGCACGGTCGAGCACGCGCGTCTGGTCGCGCTCCAGGAAACCGGGCGCTACTCTCTCCTCGGCAAAGCGGCGCGCGGACTCCTGCAGCGCCTGCAGGTCTTCATCGATGTACGGGATCGGGTTCATCATGGCGGCCTCTTGCGGGAATTACTTCGCGTATTTGCGGAAATCGGGCTGGCGCTTTTCCTTCAGCGCATTGACGCCCTCGCGCGACTCCTCGGTGTCGTAGTAGAGCTTGAGCGCGTACATGCCCATGCCGGCGATGCCGCTCTGGTGCGCGGTGTCCATGTTGAAGCTGCGCTTGGCGATCGCGATCGCGGTCGGGCTGCGCTCGCAGATGG
>JBDLTM010000111.1:0-7749 GCA_039805805.1 Pseudomonadota bacterium
GCTCTGCTCCTCGCCGAATCCGTTGGCCGCGCGCCTTAGCGCACGCTCTCGCCGGCGATGGCGTCGGCGCTGAAGTGGCTGTCGGGGCGGCGCTTCTGGACTGCGATCTGGCTGGACTTGCCGTTGAACAGTTGGCCGACGAAGCCTGCACCCGAGACCAGGTCATTGAATCCGTTGGAACCGACGATCACGCCCGGCATGTCAGGCGCGACGAAGGTCTGCGTCCACAGCGTCTTCCAGAGCTGGCCGCTGGCGTCCCAGCGGTCGCCAAGCACGCAGATCCAGGTGTCCTCGTCGCAGTAGTAACGGCTCTTGGGCGCCTGGTGGCGCTGGCCCTGCTTGAGCGTGGCATCCACCACCCACACGCGGTGCAGTTCCCAGCGCATGTGATCCGGGTTGTAATGGTTCTTGCCCAGCACCTCGGCATCGGTCTTGGGCTGCATGAACTTGTTGCCGTTGTAGGGGATGTACATCTCCTTTTTGCCGGCGATCTTCCAGTCGAAGCGGTCGAGCTTGCCGGTCCAGGTGTAGATCTCGTCAAAGCTCATGACGCCGGCGGCGGCCGGGGTCGGCGCATCGCAGCAGGCGTTGGGCAACTTGCGCACACGACGCTGGCCGGTCAGGTAGACCCAGGTTTGCAGCTTGCCGGGGTCGACGTTCTCGTGCGCGAGCAGCGCCTCGCCTGCACGCAGCGCGGGCGCGGTGCTGCGGATGCGCACGAACCAGAAGTTGCCCGAACCCTTCTCGAAGTCATCGGCCGAACCGTCCTGGTAGTAGTAGGGGAACTGCTGGTCACCCTCGTTGTCAGACACCAGCACCGGGCGGCCGTCGGTGGTCAGCTGATACCAGGTGTTGGTAAAGCTCCAGGAAATGCCGTTCCAGCGCAGCATGTGGTTCTGCATCACCTCCTCGCCCGTCTTGGGTATGGGAAAGGGAATGCCGCCATAGACGCCCTTGGGCACGCCGTTCTCGAGCTTGCCGCGCGTGGCGTTCTTGAAGGTGTTGTCGTAGACCCACTGCGGGGCGGCAGCCGTGCGGTGCGTCTTGTAGACGTCGACCCGGAAAGACTCCGGGTACTTCTTGAGCATGGCCCGGGTGCCGTCGGTCAGCTTGTCGGCGTACTGGTCGGCGTTCTTGGCGGTGATGCTGAAAAGCGGCTTCTCGTCCTTGAACGGATCGCCACGGCGACCGCCCGGCTTGTCGCCGGGAATGGCCGTGGTGTAGCCGCCGCTCCAGGCGGGAATCGAGCCGTCCTTGTTGCCGGCCTTCTCGGCGCCGAAGGGGGTCAGCTCGGTCTTGAGCTTGGCGGCCTCCTCGGCCGACACGCCGGCGAAGGCGGGCAGCGTGGCGGCCAGCGCGGCAGCGGCCAGCGCCGTGCGCAGGAATGCTTGCTTGTTCATGTCTTTGTCTCCGTTTGTCTTGTTGGTCTGGGGTCAGAAGCTGCGGCGCACCGTGAAGGACACGAAGTCTCGGTCCTTGCGGCTTTGCTGATAGCTGAACGAGCGGCTCGCATCGAGCAGAGGCTCTGCCTTGCCGAAGAAGTTCGTGTAGGCGAGGTTGAAGCGCCAGGTCTGCTGGTACAGGCCGCTGAGGCCGATCGTGAAGTCGCCGCCACCCTCTGCCGGGAAGCCGAACGGCCCCAGAGCAGAGCGCGAGCCGTTGGGCGTGTAGCCCAGGCCGACCGGCACGCCCAGGTCCAGGCCCGGCACGACCTGGCGGTAGGTGGGCTCGAACACCGCGCGCAGCGACAGCGCGTCCTTGGTGGCGTTGGGGTCGAGCGCGTTGCAGCTCTTGGTGCAGCTGAGCAGGCGATTCCAGGCCACTTCGCCGATGAACAGCGCCTCGCGCCACAGCGCCGAGGGCTGGAGCGACCAGATCGCCGACGCGTTCAGGTGCGCGGTCTTGCCTACGGCATAGGCCGGGTTGCCGCTGTTGTCGTTGGCGGGCACCGGGAAGGGCAGCGCGCCCGAGACGTCTGCCGCATGGCCGGACGAGGCCAGCGACTGGTTGTGGCGGATCGAGCCCTCGACCGCGAGGTTCACGTCGCCGAAGCTGTGGCTGGCGCTTGCGCCAATGGCGGTGGTGGCCTCATGCCAGGTCAGGTAGTAGCTCGCCGGGTTGAAACCCGCACCCAGCCGGGTGACCTGCTGCGGATCCTTGTCGTGGAAGCGGATCGCGTACAGGCCCAGATCGGTCTCACCAGCACGGAACTTGGCCTGCAGCCCGAACTGGCCCGAGTTCTTGGCCTTCATGTCCGCGTCGCGCAGCGCGATGTCAGCCGGGTTCGGCCCGGTGTGCATCATCTCGGCCCCATCTCCCACGATGTCGCTGATCGAGAAGTAGCTGCCCACCGACGGCGTGCGATTGGCGCGGTGGCGGAACTGGTAGTAGGCGGCCAGCGAGAAGTCGGGCGTGAGCTGCAGCTGGCCCGAGATCTGCGGCACCGGCAGCACGAATTCCTTGGCCTGCGCGGTCGGGTCGGCCAGCAGCCGGCTGATGTCGTAGGCGCTCTGGCCGCCGGCGATCGCGTTGTTGGCGAAGAACAGGCTCTCGCCCCAGACCAGCGCGTGCTGGCCCAGGCGGCCGGTCAGCGGCATGCCGCCGACCTCGGCCTTGCCGAACACGAAGGCATCGCGAACCTCCGCCTTGCGCCCGTTCAGGCTGCGCGTCTTGCCTGGGAACTCGCTGTAGGGGAAATGGTTCGGGATGGCGCCGCCCGCGAAGCCAGGGTTGTCGGTGTTGCCGTTGTAGACGCTGTCGTACCAGCCGGCTGCGCTGACGCGCACGCCGAAGCCGTCGCGGTGCACGGCGTCAAGCTCGCTGAGCAGGTCGATGCGGTTCGTGATCAGGCCCTTGCCGAAGTTGCGGTTGCCGTCGTCCAGGTTGGCCAGGTTGGGGTTGGCGCTGGCCATCGGCGAGCCGAGCGCCGCATCATGGCCGTTGAGCCGAGACGCCACGCCGTACTTGATCGTGTTGGTCCAGTTGATCTTGACGTCGCTGGGCTCGGCATCGGCCTCGTCTGCGGCGTGCACGGCACTCTGCGCCAGCGCCAGCATGGCCGCCAGGGCGACCGCGCGCGGCATCGAAACTGCTGTGCCACGGTTCATCGTTCTTGTCTTCATTGCTTGTCTCCTCGTGGTGGTTGTTAGGTTCGAGATTGGCGACTGACCCGGACCGATTCAGCCCGGATCAAAAGCCAGCGCTTATTCGGCGCTTGACGCAAATGGCAGCAAGAGACGCGACAGATGCGTGGAATCCCGGTAGATGGTGTGCGTCACCGGCCGACCAACGGGTAGATGGAAGGCGTCGGGCGGCAGCAGCGAGTTGTGCTCGTCCACCAGCGGTTCGTTGCACATGAGTTCGACGACCAGCTTGTGACCGGCCTTGAATTCGTTGGCGAAGGGATAGAGTCGGATGACGTACTCGTTGATCGCGCCCGGCTCGACCGGCACGCTGCGGGTGTGCGGGTGATAGGGGCTGCCTTCGGTGGTCCGCTCGTCGAGTTCGCGATGCGATGCCTTGAGGAAGCCGGTCGTGACCAGTTGGCGCTTGCCGTTGGGCGCCTCGTCCCACAGGCGCAGGATGAAGTTGGTGTCGTCCTGGTCGATGGCTGCGAAGAGATGCGCAGCCCCCACGCCGTGAACCGAAGTCGGGGCATGGAAGGGCTCGGTGGACCAGCTCCGCTTCTCGACCTTGTCCGTGACGGTCAGCGGCGCCTGATAGAAGCCTTCGGGATGCGCATGCTCCATGGCCAGGGGCTCGGGCGTGGGCGCCAGCTTGCCGCGGGTACGCAGGTACAGCGGGCGGTACTCGACGGGCGTGACGGGCCAGTGCTCTCCGGTCATCCATTGGCGCTGGCCTTCGACATGCACCTTCACCGCCGGCTCGTCCATGATGCCGTTGTCGATTCCCTTAAGCCAGTACTCGTACCAGCGGAACATGGTGTCGTGCTCTTCCACCCAGGGGCGGCTCTGCATCGGCGGGTAGGGACCGATTTCCAGTTTCTTGGGGCCCTTCAGGACATCGAACAGTTCGATCGTTCCATCCATCGTCCAGCCGCGGCCCTGGTTGATCTGCAGGTAGACCGGGATGTCGATGTTCCTGGCCAGGTTGATCGGGTTCTGCTCCTCGTACCACTCGCCATCGAGAGGGTTGGTGATGATGTCGAACCACGACTCGTGGTGGATCGGGTAGTTGAGCACGTGCACCAGGTTCGGCCAGGCCGCTACGTCGGGGTCGGCCAGGCGCTCGGCCACGCGGCGCTTGACCTCCTCCTCGGGCAAGCACGCCAGCATGCGCGACTTGTGGCGGTGGGTGAAGGCCCAGCCCGAATCGCCGCCGCGGCCCTCGCGCGCAGCGCGCGGCATGAACCACATGACGCCACCGTGGTAGGTCGTCTCGTAGAAGTCGAAGTGACCGCCGCTGACGAAGATGGCCTTGAGGCTCGGCGGGCGCTCGGACGCGGCGAAGACCTGCATCGAGCCGAAGTAGGAGATGCCGATCATGCCGACGACGCCGTTGCACCACGGCTGCTTGGCGACCCACTCGATGAAGTCGTAGGCATCCTGGCCCAGCGGCACGCCGCCGGCGTTGTAGTTGCCGATGTGCTCGCCCTCGGAAGCGCCGGAGCCGCGCACGTCGCCGATGACGTGCACATAGCCTTCCTTGACCACGCGCGCGATGTCGCCCGCCTCGATGCAGCCGTCCCACAGCGGAGAGGGGCGCTTCTGCGGCGGCATGGTCAGCGCCAGGGCCTGCAGTTCCTTGCCATAGGGACTCAGCGCGACCAGCGCCGGACGGGGAACATCGCCTTCGTCATGATAGGCATCCGCGGCCAGATGGACACCATCGCGCATCGGGACGCGCAGATCTTTATGAACAACCATCATGACCGATAACCCTTGTGAAAATAGCCGTGCATAGTGGTGAAGAACGGTGAGGGCTCCAGCGTGGGATCGCCCTCGTAGCGCAGGTGATGCGCGATGCAACAAAATGGGGAATAGGCCGCCTTGGCAACGGCAGGGCCGTCGAGGCCGAGCAGTTCGGTGGCCGAGCGCACCCGGGCCTCGATGTCGAGACTTTCCTGAATCTTGGTGGCCGCCTGTTCGCCTTCCAGGACGACGCCCTGCGACTCAGCCCTCTGGCTGCGATAGGGATGACCGAGGAAGATGCGTCTGGGCTTGACGTGGTCGCGCAGGTGCAGCAGGCTGGAGCGATACGCCTCCGGATCGACATAGCTCGGGAATCCGTTGGCGGCACCATGGATCTGCACCGCGTCGCCGACGAAGACATCGCCCTGCCCTGCGACCTCATACGCCACCGAGCCCGCCGAGTGACCCGGCACGGAGTGCACCTTGATCCTGACGTCAGGTCCCAGCGCCAGCTCGTCGCCGTGGCGCACCACCAAGTGCGGCTCCATTTCGCCCGAGATGGCGGCCTGGCAGGCCGCGGTGATCTTGGCTTCGCCTTGCGGGTCGTTGATGTAGCGTCCGCGAGCGGCCAGGTACTCCTCGACATGGGTGCGGCGCGAGCGCAGGAAGGGCACGTCAGCCTCGTGGATGACGACCTTGGCCTTGCGGCCGGTCAGTTCCCACAAGGCATGGGCACCGCCCATGTGGTCGATGTGGCCGTGGGTCAGCAGGATCCAGCGGATGTCCTCGATGCGCCGGCCCAGTTGCCTGAGCGCGGGCGCGATGCCATCGGCAGGCGATGAGGCAATGCCGGTGTCGACAATCGCCGGTTCGCTGCCGTCGATGAAGAAGCTGTAGAGACCAAATCGCCCCCACTGCGAGAACAACGGGTGGATATCGACGGTGCTCATCGCTGGCCACTCTTGAGGAAGTCGGCGGTCTCGGCGAACACGCCCTGAAATTCGGGCAGCCAGGAGAAATACTGGACGAAGCCGTGAGCCGCCGACTCGTAGCGGCGCACGGTGGCCGGAATGCCTGCCTCGGCCAGCTTGCGGCCGTACAGCTCGCCCTCGTCGCGCAGCGGATCGCATTCCGCCGTGACGATGAGTGCCGGCGGCAGTCCGGACAGATCCTGGCGCTTGATCGGCGAGACGAGCGGGTCGGCCGGGTCGGCTCCGCTGTCGAGGTAGAAGGCGTTGAACGGCTTGAGCAGGGCGGTCTCGAGCCCGTTGCCGACGGCGTTGGTCTTGAGCGACTCGTAGCGCTCGACATCGAAGTCGAGATCGAGCGACGGGTAGTAAAGCACCTGGTGCGTGATGCAGTTCAGGCCGGCGTCGTGCGCCATCGCCGCCACCGCAGCCACGAAAGTGCCGCCTGAGCTGTCGCCTGCCACGGCCAGGGCCTGGCCGTCCCAACCGATTCCCTTGGCCGGATCGCGGCCGTGCTGCTCGATCCACTGCACGACGCCGAAGCAGTCGCTCAGGCCAGCGGGAAAGGCGTGCTCGGGGGCCAGGCGATAGCCTACCGACACCACGACACATTGGGTGGCGTTGGCCAGCGACCGCGCCACGTGATCGTGCGTGTTGAGGCTGCCGAGGAAGAACGCCCCGCCATGGAAATACACCAGCACCGGATGGGTGTCGGCCGCCGTCGGCTTGTAGACGCGCACCGGCACCTCACCGGCTGCGGTCGACAGGGTCTGGTCGACCACCGAGTGCACGGGCAGGCGCTGCTCCAGCGGCAGCACATGGCTCTCGTCTCCCGCCCGCATCGCGGCCGGGTTGAGCGGGCCGGGCGGAGGGGGCGGCAGCGACGCGATGAACTGGGCAACAGTAGGATGCAGTGCCATGTCAGCTCCTTGCGGCGAGTTCGCCCTGATGCTGGTTGGGGAAGACGGACTGGATCTCGTCTTCGCTCCAGCCCTGGCGCGACAGGCGTTGCAGTTCGTCGGTGACCGGCTTGCGGTTGGCCTGGTAATTCGCCAGCGCTTCGGGAATCGAGCTGGCCTCCTTGAGCGAATCGGCGAGGGCACCGGCATCCAGGATCGCCGAGTTGGCGCCCTGGCCCTGGTGGTGGCACATGGCGTGAGCCGCATCGCCGACCAGGACCACCGAGCTGGAGTGCCACTGTGCAACCGGGTCGATGTCGTACACGGCGCGCAGGTTCACCTTGCTCATGTCGAGGCCCTCGGTGATGGCCACCAGCCGCTCATCGAAGCCCGCCACCACCTTCAGCAGTTGCTCCCGGCTGAGGGCAGGCGCCGGCGTGGAGTCGGTCGCCAGGCAGGTGACGTCATAGGACACTTCCTTGCGATGATGCAGCGGCAGCAGGTAGATCTTGGTGCCATGCCCCATGTACATGCGAAGGTTGCCGTCGTCCACCAGGCCGAAGGTGTCTGCCGCCGGGATGACGGCGCGATAAGCGTGCTCGCCGGCGAACACCGGGGGCTTGTCGCTGAACAGATGCTTGCGCACCTGCGAGCGGATGCCGTCGGCGCCGACGATCAGGTCGGCGGTCACCGTGACGCCGTTCTCGAACACAGCCGTGGCGCTGTCACCGTTGTCGACGATCTTGCTCAGGCGGTGGTTCAGCTTCACCATGCCGCTGGGCAGCACGCCCAGCAGCGCATCGATGAAGTCGCCCCGGTGCACGAAGTGGGTGGTGGCGCCAAAGGCTTCCTTCTCGGGCCACTCTTCCATGGCAATCCGGTGGCAGTGAGCGGTCAGGATCTCGAAGCAGTCGCTCGGCGAGGTCACTGCGTCGATGGCGTCGAAGACGCCGAGCTTGCGGAACTGGTCCATGGTGGAGGGACGCAGGCCGATGCCGGCGCCTACCTCTT
>JBDLTM010000112.1:0-7721 GCA_039805805.1 Pseudomonadota bacterium
GCGGCCGTAGCTGGTGCGCAGCGGATCGATGCCGCCGCCGCCCTGGCGCTGGCCGCCACCCTGGCCGCCGCGGCCGCCCGGGCCACCACGGCCGCGGTTGCGGCCGCGCTCGCCGAGCGCGTCGATGCCGGTGCGCAACGGGTCGGGCTGGCGCTGGCCGCCGCCCTGTCCGCTTTGACCGCCCTGGCCGCCGCCGCGACGGCCCTCGCCGCGGAATTCACCGCGACCCTGTCCTTCGCCGCGCGGCTGGCGCTGGCCCTGACCTTGACCTTGACCTTGACCTTGACCTTGGCCCTGGCCTTGACGGTTGCGGCCCTGGCCTTGACCCTGGCCGCCGCCCTGGCGGCGGCGCTGGCCGTCCTGGCGCGGCGGCTGGGCGTCGCCCTCTTCACCGCCCTCGGTGGCAGCCGGTGCCGGCTTGGCCTTGCCCTGCTTGGGCGCCTTCTCGCCGGCCTTCTTGTCGCGGATGCGCTCCATCATCTCGGCGCGCGCGGCCTTGGCAGCGGCGGCCATCACCTCGCGGCTCGGCGGCTTGCCGGCGCCACCCCAGATGGTCTGGCGGCCCATCGCGATCGGCTCGGCCTTCTCGCCCGGCTCGGGCATGAATTCCTGGAAGATCTCGACCGGGATCTGCTGCTTGGTGAACTTCTCGATCGCCATCATGAAGCCTTCCTCGTCCAGGCTCACCAGGCTGACGGCTTCACCCATGGCGCCGGCGCGGCCGGTGCGGCCGATGCGGTGCACATAGTCCTCGCAGACGTTCGGGATCTCGTAGTTCACGACATGCGGCAGCTCGTCGATGTCGATGCCGCGCGCGGCGATGTCGGTCGCGACCAGGGCGCGGATCTCGCCGGTCTTGAAGCCGGCCAGCGCCTGGGTGCGCGCGGTCTGGCTCTTGTTGCCGTGCAGCGCCATCGCGCTGATGTTGTTCTTGTTCAGGAAGTCGGCGACGTTGTTGGCGCCGAACTTGGTGCGCGTGAACACCAGCACCTGGCTCCAGTTGTGCTGGTTGATGATGTGCGCCAGCAGCGCCTTCTTCTTGCCGCGGCCGACCGGGTGGATGGTCTGCTTGATGCGCTGCACCGTGGTGTTGGGCGGCGTGACCTGGATGCTCTTGGGGCTATTGAGCAGGCCGTTGGCGAGCTCGCGGATCTCGTCGCTGAAGGTGGCCGAGAACAGCAGGCTCTGCTTCTCCTTGGGCACCAGCTTGAGCACCTTCTTCACGTCATGGATGAAGCCCATGTCGAGCATGCGGTCGGCTTCGTCCAGCACCAGGATCTCGACATGCGACAGGTCGAGGTGGCCCTGCTCGGCCAGGTCGAGCAGGCGGCCCGGCGTGGCGACCAGGATGTCGACGCCCTTTTGCAGCGCGTTGATCTGCGGGTTCATGCCGACGCCGCCGAAGATCACGGCCGACTTGAGCTTGAGGTGCTTGCCGTAGGCCTTGACCGATTCCTCGACCTGGGCCGCGAGCTCGCGCGTCGGCGCCAGCACCAGCGCGCGCACCGGGCGGTGCTGGCCGCGCTTGACGGGCTCCGCGCCGTCCTGCAGGCGGTGCAGCATCGGCAGCGTGAAGGCGGCGGTCTTGCCGGTGCCGGTCTGGGCGCCTGCGAGCAGATCGTGGCCCTCGAGCACGGCGGGGATGGCCTCGGCCTGGATCGGCGTCGGGTTCTCGTAGCCCTGTTCGCGCACGGCTTCCAGGATGGCCGGGGCCAGCTTCAGATCTTCAAATGTCATGTGTTGTGTGGGCGCAAGTCCGTTGCGCTTGGGACATCGGCCATTCCAGCGCCCTGATGGTGATGGGCGGCCGGCCAGTCTAGCGGGCTGATGCGAATCGGGAGCGGGCGTCCGGTGCGGGGAGATTGATGCCCCGGCGGCAGCCCCAGCAGAGCGCTGGCGTGGCACTGACTGCAGGTGCGCACACCTTGATTGTCGCATAAAGGGATAATGTCGGGTTGATTGCCAGCCGGCTGGCATTTTTTACGGCTTTACCACCCCCATACCTATTCCATGGCCCAGTACGTCTTTTCCATGAACCGCGTCACCAAGACCGTGCCCCCTAAGCGGCAGATCTTGAAGGACGTCTCCATCAGCTTCTTCCCCGGCGCCAAGATCGGCGTGCTCGGCCTCAACGGTTCGGGCAAGTCGACCCTGCTCAAGATCATGGCCGGCATCGACAAGGAGATCGAGGGCGAAGCGATCGCCATGCCCGGCATCCAGATCGGCTATCTGCCGCAGGAGCCGCAGATCGACCCCGAGCAGACCGTGCGCCAGGCGGTCGAGGAGGGCATCGGCGGTGCGCTGAAGGCCAAGGCCCGCCTGGAGGAGGTCTACGCCGCCTACGCCGAGGAAGACGCCGACTTCGACGCACTCGCCGCCGAGCAGGCCGAGCTCGAGGCCATCATCGCCGCCGCGGGTTCCGAGAACACCGACCTGCAGCTCGAACTCGCGGCCGACGCGCTCAACCTGCCGCCCTGGGACGCGATCATCAAGAACCTGTCGGGCGGTGAGAAACGCCGCGTCGCGCTGTGCCGCCTGCTGCTGTCCAAGCCCGACATGCTGCTGCTCGACGAGCCGACCAACCACCTCGACGCCGAATCGGTCAACTGGCTCGAGCAGTTCCTGAGCCGCTTCCCCGGCACCGTGGTCGCGATCACCCACGACCGCTACTTCCTCGACAACGCCGCCGAGTGGATTCTCGAACTCGACCGTGGCCATGGCATTCCATACAAGGGCAACTACTCCGACTGGCTGGACCAGAAGGAGCGCCGCCTGGAGGTCGAGCAGAAGACCGAGGACGCCCGCACCAAGGCGATGAAGGAAGAGCTCAAGTGGGTGCGCTCCAACGCCAAGGGCCGCCAGGCCAAGAGCAAGGCGCGCATGTCCCGCTTCGAGGAACTGAGCGACGTCGACTACCAGCGCCGCAACGAGACCAACGAGATCTTCATCCCGGTCGCCGAGCGCCTGGGCAACCAGGTGATCGAGTTCAAGAACGTCTCCAAGTCCTTCGGCGACCGCCTGCTGATCGACAACCTGAGCTTCTCGGTGCCGGCGGGCGCCATCATCGGCATCATCGGCCCCAACGGCGCCGGCAAGTCGACGCTGTTCCGCATGATCCAGGGCGTCGAGACGCCGGATGCGGGCGAGGTCGTGATCGGCCAGACCGCCAAGCTGGCCTTCGTCGACCAGAGCCGCGAGAGCCTGGACGGCAGCAAGACCGTGTGGGAGGACGTCTCGGGCGGCCTCGACAATATCGTGGTCGGCAAGTTCGTCATGCCCAGCCGCGCCTACATCGGCCGCTTCAACTTCAAGGGCAACGACCAGCAGAAGCTGGTCGGCAACCTGTCGGGCGGTGAGCGCGGCCGCCTGCACCTGGCCAAGACCCTGGCCCAGGGCGGCAACGTGCTGATGCTCGACGAACCCTCGAACGACCTCGACGTCGAGACCCTGCGCGCGCTCGAAGAGGCGCTGCTCGAGTTCGCCGGCAGCGCGATGGTGATCTCGCACGACCGCTGGTTCCTCGACCGCATCTGCACCCATATCCTTGCCTACGAGGGCGACTCGCAGTGGAAGTTCTTCGACGGCAACTTCACCGAGTACGAGGCCGACAAGAAGAAGCGCCTGGGCGAGGAGGGCGCGCGTCCCAAGCGCGTGCGCTTCAAGTCGATCTGAGGTCCGCCGTCATCCCCGTAGCATGAACCGGTGCCGCCGCGCCGGGGCTGATCCCGGCCCCGGTCCGGCGGCATCGTCACGAAAGGCACCATCATGTCCACACCCCAACAGCCCCCGAGCGAAGAGCAGGTCCAGGCCGAGATGCGCCGCTGGATCGAGCAGGCCGTCATCGGCCTGAATCTCTGTCCCTTCGCCAAGTCGGTCTACGTCAAGAACCAGGTGCGCATCGTGGTCAGCCAGGCACGCAACATCGACGCCTTGCTCGACGACCTCGACCGCGAGCTCGATCTGCTCAGGGACACGCCGGCCGAGCAGGTCGACACCACGCTGCTGGTGCACCCGACGCTGTTTCCGGACTTCTTCGTCTTCAACGACTTCCTCGACATCGTCGACCAGGTGGTCGAGGAGCACGAGCTCGAGGGCATCATCCAGGTCGCGCCCTTCCATCCGGCCTTCCAGTTCGAGGACACCGAGCCCGATGATGCCGACAACCTGACCAACCGGGCGCCCTACGCCACGCTGCACCTGCTGCGCGAGGACAGCATCGACCGTGCAGTCGAATCGGGCGACAGCGCCGAGGACATCGTCGAGCGCAACCTCAAGACCGTGCGCGCGCTCGGCCTGGAAGGGTGGAAGCGTTTGCTCTCGGGCGCCTGAAAGTGGATTCCTGTGTCACATCCCGGCATCGGGGTGTGATTTTGAGTGAAAAAATGTGCTGCTTGCAGCGCTTATCAGTGTCATTTTCTTGCATTGACGCGAATATTTAATAAAATAGCTAAATAAGCTTTATTTCGCCTGCCCGCTTCGGGCCGTGTTTCCGTCTTATTGCGAGCTGATCCCATGCCGAACATCGAGATGTCCTCGTCCAACTACTACACCACGCTGGAGGTGGCCAAGATCCTGGGCATGGCGGTGCGTTCCGTGCAGCTGATGGTCGACCGTGGCGACCTGCAGGCCTGGAAGACGCCGGGCGGACACCGCCGCATCACGCGCGAGTCGCTCGAGCGCTGGATCCAGGGCAGCCGGGCTGGCGTGACGGGTGTTGCCAGCTTCACCGGCCACACTGGCGAGATCCGCGGCCCCGGTCGCCGCCGCGCCGTCGTCCATGTCCCGCGCGTGCTGCTGATCGAGGACTCCTCGCATTTCCAGAACCTGGTCACGATGCTGGTCAAGCAGAAGTTCCCGGCGGTCGACCTGCATGTGGCCAACGACGGCATCACCGGCCTGGTCTCCTTCGGTCACCTGCAGCCCGACCTGATCATCGTCGACATCCTGCTGCCCGGCATCGATGGCGCGACCATGATCACCGGCCTGCGCCGCCACGCCCTGTTCGGTAACTGCAAGCTGATCGTGCTGACCTCGCTCGACGAGGACCAGCGCGCGCCCTATGCCTTCGCGCTGCAGGGCGTCGACGTGGTGCACAAGTCCCGCCTGATCAGCGAGCTGCCGGCGCTGATCGAGAAGGCGCTGGGCCATCTGTTCGCGCCCGCCGAGGATGCCGCCAGCGCTGAGGGCGATGCAGAGCCCGACAACGAGTCCGAGGCCCAGGCCGAGGCCGAGTGATGGCCGCTGACCTGGCCAGCCTTTCCACTCTCGAGCAGCAGGCCATCGCGACCTACTTCGAGGGCGACGCCGGGTTCTACCGGGTCTTCAAGGCCTCAGCGGTCGCGCAGTTCCCGGCCGACCTGGAGCAGGGCGATAGTGCCGAGTCGGCGGGCGATGCCCAGGCACTGCGCCGAGCCGCGCACACGCTCAAGGGCGTGCTGCAGACTCTGGGCCATGCCGAGCTTTCGGCGCTGGCCAAGAGCGTCGAGCAGGCCGCACAGCATTCGCCATGGCATGAGGCTGTGGCAGGCTGGCGCGAGTTGCGCGCCGCCATGGTCGCGACCTTCAGCCTGTGATCCTGGCCAGCCAGGCCGGCAGCTGAACCCCCTCGGACGCCCACAGCAGCAGCCAGGTCATGGTCAGGTAGCGCAGGAACTTGCCGATCGCCATGTAGACGGCGCAAGGCAGGGCGGCAAACCTGAGCCAGCCCGCGACCGCGCAGAGCGGGTCTCCCACCAGCGGCAGCCAGGACAGCAGGCAGGCCTTGGGGCCGAAGCGCTCCAGCCAGTCGAGGGCCCTCAGGTGGGTCGGATGGCCGCGCTCGCGGTCGACCAGCGCGTGCGCCCCCCTTCCCATGGCCCAGCTGACCATCCCACCCAGGGTGTTGCCCAGCGTGGCCACGAGAATCGCCGGCCAGAACAGCTCGGGGTTGAGCTTGATCAGGCCGAAGACGGCAGGCTCGGACCCCAGCGGCAGCAGCGTGGCCGAGACGAAGGCGACCAAGAACACCGTCGTCAGGCCGTACTCGGGCAGGCTCAGTGTCTGCAGCAGCGTTGTCATCCAGGCTTCCATGGGCTTGCAGTATAGACAGGCTGGCGATCGCCTCTGGCCGACTGGATTTGCCTTCCTGCCCTCGCTGCGGCTACAATGGATGCCTTCTTTTTGAGCATCCGCTGTCCGGCGCCTCTCGGCGCCGCAAGCGGCTTTTTTCTTTTCTCCCCCCGAAGACCTCATGCGCATAGGCCAGTACGAGCTACCGAACGCCCTGTTCGTCGCCCCCATGGCGGGCGTGACGGACCGGCCGTTTCGCCGCCTGTGCAAGAAGCTCGGCGCAGGCTACGCGGTCAGCGAGATGGTGACCTCGCGCCCCGATCTGCGCGACAGCCTCAAGACCTCGCGCCGCGCCGACCATCGCGGCGAGCCGGGGCCGATCGCGGTCCAGATCGCCGGCACCGACGCCGAGATGATGGCCGAGGCCGCGCGCTACAACCTCGACCGCGGCGCGCAGATCATCGACATCAACATGGGCTGCCCGGCCAAGAAGGTCTGCAACAAGTGGGCCGGCTCGGCGCTGATGCAGGACGAGCCGCTGGCCCTTTCCATCATCGAGGCCGTGGTGGCCGCCTGCGCGCCGCGCGGCGTGCCGGTCACGCTCAAGATGCGCACTGGCTGGTGCCAGGCGCACCGGAATGCGGTGGCGCTGGCGCGCGCTGCTGAACGTGCTGGCGTGCAGATGATCACCGTGCATGGCCGCACGCGCGAGCAAGGTTACAAGGGCGAGGCCGAGTACGACACCATCGCCGCGGTGAAGGCCGCCGTGCGCGTGCCGGTGGTGGCCAATGGCGACATCGATTCGCCGGAAAAGGCGCGCAGGGTGCTGGCGGCGACCGGCGCCGATGCGGTCATGATCGGCCGCGCGGCGCAGGGCCGGCCGTGGATCTTCCGTGAGATCGGCCACTACCTGGCCACGGGCGAGCAGCTGGCGCCGCCGCTGGTGGCCGAGCTGCGGCGCGCGCTGCTGGACCATCTGCAGGACCACTACGACCTGTATGGCGAGTTCACCGGTGTGCGTTCGGCGCGCAAGCACATCGGCTGGTACCTGCGCGGCCTGCCGGGCGGCGAGGCGTTCCGCCAGCGGATGAACACGCTGGAGGACGGTGCGCGTCAGCTGCAGGCCGTGGCGGATTTCCTGGACCGCATCGCGGCCACCATGGACCGCCTGCCGGCTGCCGGACCGAACACACAAGAAGAAGCACTGGAAACGACCGTATGAGCAAGAAACACATTGAAGAATGCGTGCGGGCCAGCCTGGAGGGGTACTTCCGGGATTTGCGGGGAACCGAACCGGGTGGCATGTACGACATGCTGGTCAAGGTGGTCGAGAAGCCCCTGCTGGAAGTGGTGATGGCCGAGGCCGACCACAACCAGTCCCGCGCCGCCGAATGGCTGGGCCTGAACCGCAACACGCTGCGCAAGAAACTCGTCGAACACAAACTCCTCAAGTGACCGTGAAACCGTCACCTTTATCCATGAACGCACTCATTTCCGTTTCCGACAAGACCGGCATCGTCGAATTCGCGCAGGCGCTGCACGCGCTGGGCATCAGGCTTCTTTCCACTGGCGGCACGGCCAAGCTGCTGGCGCAGAAGGGCCTTCCCGTGACCGAGGTGGCCGACGTCACGGGTTTCCCCGAGATGCTGGACGGCCGCGTCAAGACCCTGCAC
>JBDLTM010000113.1:0-7712 GCA_039805805.1 Pseudomonadota bacterium
CTCGCCTGCGATCTTGCAGGCAAAGTTGCTGGCATCGAACTTGGTGATCAGGTCGATGCCGGACTGACCAGCGAGCAGGTTGGCCCAGGAAGCCTCCACCGTGTTGCCCACGGGGGTCAGGCAGCCCAGACCGGTCACGACGACACGGCGGCGGCTCATGGATGCTTACTTCTGGTTGTTGACTGCGTAGTCGATGGCGTTCTGCACCGTGGTGATCTTCTCGGCGTCTTCGTCCGGAATTTCGATGCCGAAGGCATCTTCCAGGGCCATCACCAGCTCCACGGTGTCGAGGGAGTCGGCACCCAGATCGGCCACGAAGGACTTCTCGTTGGTGACCTGGCTCTCTTCCACGCCGAGTTGTTCGGCAATGATTTTCTTCACGCGTGCTTCGATATCGCTCATATTTCCCTCTGAGGGTGGGTTGAAAACTGTACCGCCATTCTAGCCGGGCCGGCGTCGGCAGTCCTGTCGACGCTTTGCTGTTCCCGGCCCGGCCCCTGGCGGCTAGCCGGGGCCGATGTTATCCGATTCGGAGTCAGGCGCCCGTCAGACCATGAACATGCCGCCGTTGACATGCAGTTCCTGGCCGGTCACATAGCCCGCGCGCGGGCTGGCCAGGAAAGCCACAGCATGCGCGATGTCGGCCGGCTTGCCCAGGTGTCCCAGCGGAATCTGGTTCAGCAAGGCCTGCTGCTGCGCCTCGGGCAGCGAGCCGGTCATGTCGGTCTCGATGAAGCCGGGCGCGACGCAGTTGACCGTGATGTTGCGGCTGCCGAGCTCGCGCGCCAGCGCGCGCGTCATGCCGGCGACGCCGGCCTTGGCGGCGGCGTAGTTGGCCTGGCCCGGGTTGCCGGAGGCGCCGACCACGCTGGTGATGCTGATGATGCGGCCGTAGCGCTGCTTCATCATCGGCTTGATGACGGCGCGGCTCATGCGGAAGACGGCCTTGAGGTTGGTGTCGAGCACCGCGTCCCAGTCCTCGTCCTTCAGGCGCATCGCGAGCATGTCGCGCGTGATGCCGGCGTTGTTGACCAGCACCTGCAGGCCGCCCTGCTGCTTGACGATGGCGTCGATCAGCGCCTCGGCTTCGGCGAGGTTGTTGACGTCGAGCTTGGCGCCACGGCAGCCCGGGAAGGCGGCCAGCGCAGCGCCGATCCTGGCGGCGCCGTCCTCGCTGGTGGCGGTGCCGGTGACCTGGTAGCCCTGGCGGGCCAGCTCGAGCGCGATCGCGGCGCCGATGCCGCGCGAGGCGCCGGTGACGAGCGCGACCTGGGCGGTGTTTTGGTTTTCAGACATATTCTTTCCTTCAGGCCAGCAGGGCCTTGACTTCGGCCAGCGTGGCCGGGTCGTTGATGGCGGCGGCGACCAGCTCGGCGTCGATGCGCTTGACCATTCCGGTCAGCGCCTTGCCGGGGCCGCATTCGATGACCTGGCCGATGCCGCGGGCCTTCAGCGCTCGCACGCTCTCGACCCAGCGCACCGGGCCGAAGGCCTGGCGATAGAGGGCGTCGCGGATGCGCTCGACCTCGGTCTCGACCGCGACGTCGATGTTGTTGAGCACCGGAATCTGCGGCACGGCGAAGACGGTCTCGGCCAGCTTGGCCTTCAGGCGCTCGGCGGCCGGCTTCATCAGGCTGGAGTGGAAGGGAGCGGAGACCGGCAGCGGCAGCGCGCGCTTGGCGCCCTTGGCCTTGAGCACTTCGCAGGCCTTCTCGACCGCCGCCTTGCTGCCGGCGATCACGGTCTGCGCGGTGTCGTTGAAGTTGACGGCCTCGACCACCTCGCCGCTGTCGGCGGCGAACAGCGCCTGCGCCTCGGCGCAGCCTGCCTTGACGCCTTCGGGGTCCAGGCCCAGGATGGCGGCCATGGCGCCAGCGCCGACCGGCACCGCGTCCTGCATCGCCTGGGCACGGAAGCGCACCAGCGGCGCGGCCTGCGCCAGCGTCAGGGAGCCGGCGGCGACCAGCGCCGAGTACTCGCCGAGCGAATGGCCGGCGACAGCCGCCGGCAGCGCGCCACCCTCGGCGCGCCAGACGCGCCAGGCGGCGACGGCGCCGACCAGCATGACCGGCTGGGTGTTGGTGGTCAGCGCGAGCGCCTCCTTCGGGCCCTCATGGATCAGCTTGCCGATGTCCTCGCCGAGCGCATCGGACGCCTCCTTGAGCGTCTCGAGCACGACCGGATGGTCGCCCCAGGCATCGAGCATGCCGACCGACTGCGAGCCCTGGCCGGGAAAAACGAATGCGAAGTTGCTCATGTTCACTTCCTGTCTAGTCTTGTTGTGGTGTGCACAGGCCGATAGCGGTCCCGAATAGGTCACAGGCGGACCAGCACAGCGCCCCAGGTGAAGCCGCCGCCGACGCCCTCGAGCATGGCGGTCTGGCCGGGACGGATGCGGCCGGAGCGGATGCCTTCGTCGAGCGCGAGCGGGATCGATGCAGCCGAGGTGTTGCCGTGCTGGTCGACCGTCACGATCACCTTGTCCATCGACAGCTTGAGCTTGCGCGCCGTGCTCTGGATGATGCGGATATTGGCCTGGTGCGGCACCAGCCAGTCGACATCAGACTCGGCCAGCCCGGCCTTGGCCAGCGCGGCCTTGGCAGCGCTCTCGAGCAGGCCGACGGCGAGCTTGAACACCGCCTGGCCGTCCATCTTGAGCAGCGGATCGCCCAGCACCTGTCCGCCGCTGACCGTGCCCGGCACGCACAGGATGCCGGTGTGGCGGCCGTCGGCATGGATGTCGCTGGCCAGCACGGCCGGGCCGCTGCCGTCGTGCTCGGCGGCCTCGAGCACCACGGCGCCGGCGCCGTCGCCGAACAGCACGCAGGTGGTGCGGTCATTGAAGTCGAGCAGGCGCGAGAAGATCTCGGCGCCGACCACCAGCGCGCGGGTGGCGCTGCCGGACTGGATCATCGCGTCGGCGACAGTCAGCGCGTAGATGAAGCCGCTGCAGACCGCCTGCACGTCAAAGGCCGCACCGCCGGCGGCGCCCAGGTCGCCCTGCGCCACGGCCGCCTCGCTGAGCTTGCGCTGCAGGATCGATGCGGTCGAGGGAAACACCATGTCGGGCGTCGAGGTCGCGACGATGATCAGGTCGATCTCGCTGGCCTTGCGCCCGGCCGCCTCGAGCGCCTTCAGGCAGGCCTGCAGCGCCAGGTCGCTGGCATTGACGCCGTCGCCAGCGTAATGGCGCGCGCGGATGCCGGTGCGCTCGACGATCCAGTCATCGCTGGTCTCGATGCCGCGCTCGGCCAGCAGGCCGACCATGTCGGCGTTCGTCAGTCGGCGCGGCGGCAGATGGCTGCCGGTGCCGGTAATGCGTGAATAGCGTCTCATGTTCGGTCGGTCAGGTCTGGCGCTGAACGGGAACGCGGCTCAGGCCGCGGGAGCCGGCTCGGCAGCGGGCGCCATCAGGGGCGCGGCATGCGCGATGCGCGCCTTCACGTTGTCGAGCAGCTGGTTGTGGGCTGCATCATACGCGCGCGCCAGCGCCTGCTCGAAGGCGAAGGCGTCGGCCGAGCCGTGGCTCTTGAACACCAGGCCGCGCAGGCCGAGCAGCGCAGCGCCGTTGTAGCGCCTATGGTCGACCCGCCTCTTGAAGGCCGACAGCACCGGATAGGCGACGATGGCCGCCATTTTTGTCAGGATGTTGCGTGAAAACGCCTGCTTGATCAGGGTGCTGATCATGGTCGCCAGCCCTTCGCTGGCCTTCAGCGCGACGTTGCCGACGAAGCCGTCGCAGACCACGATGTCGACCACGCCCTTGAAGATGTCGTTGCCCTCGACGTTGCCCTGGAAGTTGAGGTCGCCGTTGGCTGCCGCCGCGCGCAGCAGCACGCCGGCCTGCTTGATGACCTCATTGCCCTTGATCACTTCCTCGCCGATGTTGAGCAGTCCGACGGTGGGCGAGTCCTTGCCGGTGATGGCGACTGCCAGCGCCGAACCCATGACGGCGAACTGCAGCAGATGCTCGGCGCTGCAGTCGACGTTGGCACCCAGGTCGAGCACGGTGGTCGCGCCGCCCGTGACATTGGGCAGCTGGGTCGCGATCGCCGGCCGGTCGATGCCGTCGAGCGTCTTGAGCACGAAGCGTGCGATCGCCATCAGCGCGCCGGTGTTGCCGGCCGAGACCGCAGCCTGCGCTGCGCCGTCCTTGACCTGGGCGATCGCCACCCGCATCGAGGAATCGCGCTTGCGCCGCAAGGCCACCTCGACCGGGTCATCCATCGTGACGACCTCGCTGGCCGCGACGACCTGGACCCGCGCCGGATCGAGACCGGCCGGCAGCTGCGCGAGCGCGTCGGGCTGGCCGACCAGCAGCAGGCGCGCATCCGGATGCGTGGCAAGAAAGGCGGCACAGGCCGGCAAGGTCACAGCCGGGCCGTGGTCCCCGCCCATGCAATCGACCGCGATGGTGATCATTCCAGCTCCCTCAAGGTGGCTGCTACAGGATGAAAAAAGCCCGCACGGAGCGGGCTTTCTCTCGAACGAGGTTCGCGAGGTGGCCGGCGCCAGAGCGCCGATCAGGCCTCGGACTTGTTCTTCAGGACCTGGCGACCACGGTAGAAGCCGTTCGGGCTGACGTGGTGGCGCAGGTGAACTTCACCCGTGGTGGATTCCACTGCGATGCCCGGCACGGTCAGGGCATTGTGCGAACGATGCATGCCGCGCTTGGAAGGGGACTTTTTGTTTTGCTGGACGGCCATGGTCGGCTCCTATCGAAAAATCAAATGGGTTGGATGGCTGCACCAGCCCCATGAAAAAGCTTTCAGGCCAGCGCGAAACATCACATTATAGCGGGTCGCGAAAAGCCTGGTCAATGATCGCCAGTTTGTCGCTTGAGCGCCGCGAGCGCGGCGAAGGGATTGGGCTTTTCCTCCTCGACGGCTTCGGGCAGCTCGCCCGCGCTCATGCGCACCGGCTCGGGGCATTGCTCGTGCATCGGCACCAGCGGCAGATCGAGCAGCAGCTCATCCTCGACCAGCGCGGCCAGGTCGAAGCGCGGCTCGAGCACCAGCAGGTCCTCCTCGCAGTCCTCGTCCTCGAGCAGCGCGGCCGCCTCGCTGGCGACGAAGCGGAACCAGCGGCCGACCTCGACCGGCTGCGGGTAGGGCGACAGGCAGCGCTGGCAGACCTGCGGCACCTCGGCGCTGGCCTGCAGGTGCAGCCAGAGCTGGGGTTGCGGCGTGACGCCGCGGCTGGCCTCGGGCGTCAGCTCACCGAGCGGCTCGCGCCATTCGGCGCGAGCGCTCCAGCGCACCGGCGCCAGATCGGTGGCGAGCTCGGGCAGGTCATCGGACAGGCGCTCGAAAGCCGCCAGCGGCGCCTGCCCGGACAGGGTTTCGGCTTTCTGCGCGCAGGCGCGCAGGTCGATGGCAGTCGGAAGCTTGGCAGCGTTCATGTCGGATCAGGGAAAAGCGGAGCGCCGATTTTAAGTCGCGCCCGCTCTGCCTATACTGGAGAGATGAAGATTGCCGACCTACGCAAGAGCTACGAGCGCGCCGAGCTCAACGAGCACGCCTCTCACGCCGACCCGATGCAACAGTTCGACCAGTGGCTGCACGAAGCCATCAAGGGCGAGATTCCCGAAGCCAACGCGATGACGGTCGCCACCGTCGGCAGCGACCTGCGCCCGAGCACGCGCATCGTGCTGATCAAGGGCTACGACGAGCGCGGCATCGTCTGGTACACCAACTACGAAAGCCGCAAGGGCCGCGAGCTGGCCGGCAACCCCTGGGCCGCGCTGCAGTTTCACTGGGTCGAGCTCGAGCGCGTCGTGCGCATCGAGGGCCGGGTCGAGCGCGTCAGCGCCGAGGAAAGCGATGCCTACTTCCACAGCCGCCCGCTCGACAGCCGCATCGGCGCCTGGGCCAGCCCGCAGAGCCAGGTGATCCCGAGCCGCACCGTGCTGGTGAGCAATGCCGCCAAGTACGGCGCGCAGTTCCTGCTCAATCCGCCGCGGCCGCCGCACTGGGGCGGCTTCCGCCTGGTGCCGGACCGCTGGGAATTCTGGCAGGGCCGCAAGAGCCGCCTGCACGACCGGCTGCACTACCGCCAGGAAGGCGACGGCTGGGTGCGCGAGCGACTCGCGCCCTGATCAGCCTGCCAGGCGCTCGATCGCCTGGTCTGCCACCGCCTGCAGTTGCCGCGGCGTGACCAGGCCGGGGGCGATCTCGGCCAGCGGCACCAGCACGAAGGCGCGCTTGCCCAGGCGCGGATGCGGCACGATGAGGTCGGCCGTGTCGATCACGGCCTCGCCGTAGAGCAGCATGTCGAGGTCGAGCGTGCGCGGCGCGTTGCGGTAGGTCCGCTCGCGCCCGGCCTGCAGCTCGAGCGCCTGCAGCGCGCGCAGCAGCTCATGCGCGCCGAGCGTGGTCTCGATGGCGGCCACCGCGTTGATGAAGTCCGGGCCGCTGGCCTCCCAGGGCGCGGTGCGGTAGAGGCTGGACGCCTGCAGCAGGCGCGTGCCCGGCAGACCAGCGAGCGCCGCGATCGCGTCGCTCACCGTGGCGCGCGCGTCGCCCAGGTTGGCGCCGAGCGCGACATAGGCCGTGACGGGCAGACTCATGCCTCGCCGCCCGCGGCATCGCTGCCTGCAGCGCCTCCCGGCTTGCGGCGACGGCGGCGGCGCTTCTTGGCGGGTGCGCCCTCGCCTGCTTCATCGATCTGGTCCGGCTCGCCCGCCGGCTGATCTTCGCCTGGCACGAGCTCGAGCGGCGAACCATCGGCCGCCTGGCGATAGACGCGGCCAGCGCCACGCCCCTTGCCCTCGCCCGCCTTGGTGCGCGGCTTGGACTTGGCGCGCTGCTGCTCCAGGCGGACCTCGTCGACCATGTCGTAGCGCACCGTGTCACTGGCAGTGCTGAAGGTCTCCCACCAGTGCGAGAGCTCCTCGGGCAGCTCGCCGACCTGGGAGCGCAGGCGCAGGAAGTCGAAGCCGGCGCGGAAGCGCGGCTGCTCGGCCAGCGAGAACGGCGAGCTGCCGGTGCGCTTGTCGAAGCGCGGCTGCATCAGCCAGATCTCCCGCATGTCGGCGCCGAGCTTGCCGCGGCCCGACACGTCGCCGATGCGCGAGTCGAACACCTCGTCGACCGCCTCCTGCAGCGCCGGGAACGGCGCCAGGCCGCGCTGCTCGCGCTTGCGCCAGCCCGCGCGCACGTCGCTCCAGAGCACGCAGGCGAGCAGGAAGCTCGGCGCGACCGGCTTGCCCTCGCCGACGCGGCGGTCGGTGTCCTGCAGCGCCGAGCGCACGAACGCGTCGTCGGCGCGCTCGACCACCAGGTCGAGCAGCGGGTAGATGCCCTTGAGCCCGGTTGCCTGCAGCTGCTCGATGCTGGCCAGCGCATGGCCGGTCTGCAGCAGCTTGAGCATCTCGTCGAACAGGCGGCTCTGCGGCACGTCGGCCAGCAGCGGCAAGGAAGATGCCAGCGGCGCCTTGGTCTTGGCGTCGAACTTGAAGCCCAGGCCGCTGAGCTTGGCGGCGAAGCGCACCGCGCGGATGATGCGCACCGGATCCTCGCGGTAGCGCGCGGCCGGGTCGCCGATCATGCGCAGTACGCGCTTCTTCGCATCCTTGAAGCCATGGTGGTAGTCGACGACGATCTGTTCGGTCGGGTCGTAGTACAGCGCGTTGACGGTGAAATCGCGCCGCGCCGCGTCCTCGATCTGCGGGCCCCAGACGTTGTCGCGCAGCACCCGGCCGCTGGCGTCGA
>JBDLTM010000114.1:0-7691 GCA_039805805.1 Pseudomonadota bacterium
CGCTTTCCTCGCCCTGCAGCTCGCCAAGCTGGCACTCGTCGCCGGCACCATGTACGCAGGCACCTATGCCATTATGAGCCTCTAGCGACTAGCAGGCTGACAAACAATCAATTGACGGGCGGCCAACGCCGCCCGTACACTCTCCACCTTAACAACTAAATGAGGATATCCGACCATGTTCTACGTGCCCTATACCGTGCAGCCCCATCAGGATGGCGTGCTGCTATTTGAGCGCGACGTCGAATTGTTCATTGAATACTATCTGCCCGACGGGCCGCGCGGCCTTGTCGATTGGGACGTTCTCGAGTTCCATTTCGACGGTAAGGACGCAACCGGCAAGCCGGTCTATACCAAGATCGGCCGCTCGCATCCGCTGTTCCAGATCATGCATGTAGATCTCGACCGCGAATGGCTGGATGAGCGCATCCGCGAAATGCTCGCCGATGACGGTATCGTCGACCTGTACCCGGCGCTCCCTCATGTCTAAAGCCCGTTATGACGCGCGCGGGCTTGTGCCCGATCCGCAGCGCCTGGCCGACGCCCATCACGTCAAACGCCATCCCGTGACGGATGCGATTTCTTGGCCGCCGTCGCGCATGACGGCCATCCTGCGGGAATTGAAACTCATCGACGAAAAGGACCGCGACACATGACCGCCGATTACACCTATCTGAACCAGCTCACGCTCGAGGATCTGCTCGACCGCGCGCGCCAGGCTGGGCCTGACAACCACCTAGTGCGCGCCCTGGCGGACCGGCTTGAGGAATACGCCGATGCCTATGATACGGTGAACGCGCTCGAGGCTGAGCTGGGCGACGCCGAACGCCGCGTTGAGGGCTGGCGCGATGAGGCCGAAGCCCTGCAGCGCCAGCTTGACATGGTGCGCGGATGACGTCTGATCCAGTCTATTGGGCGCATAACGTCGCCCCGCTTGATGACGCGACGCTGTTGCGCTTCATCGACGCTGTGGAACAGCGCCGCGACAAGTATCAGGTGGCCCTGACCGCTGCCATGACGGAAGCGCAACGCCGCAATCTTATAGAAAAAGGCCCGGCTGTTACGCCGGGCCAGTTGACCAGAGGGAGGAAAACATGCGCACCATAGTCCGAAACAGCGGCGACGTAAAGTCCGCCGTCGAGAAGCTCTGGGAAGCCCGCTCGGCCCTTGTGGCCGAGAACATCCGCCGCTATCCGACCGCCGCCATCCTGCAAGCCGTCGCAACCGCGCATGGCGTCACTGTTGAAGACCTGCGCTCACGCGACCGGACGCACGCCCTGAGCCTGGCGCGGCACCATGTCGTGTGGGAAATGCGCCGCCGGCGCCTCGATTTGGGCTTCCAGCAAATCGCGGCGGAACTGGACCGGATCGACCACGCCACCGCCATGCACTCTTGGGGCGTGTTCAAGCGCAAGGTAAAGGCCGGGCAATGCGTTCGCGAGCGGGTCATGGTCGCCAAACTACTGGGCGGCGAATGATCTACCTCGCCGCCCTCATCGTCGCCGCCCTGGTGGCGGCCTGGCTGGATCTCGACTAGCCCTTGACCAGCTTCAACCCCGGCTCCGGCGCCTGCTCGACCATGCGCCGGAGATCGCTTTTGCTGTACACCTTGAGGATGTCCGGCCGGGCCCAAATGTTCTTCTTGGTCTGGTAGTCGGCCGACTTGACCGCGCCGAGATCTTCCCAGCCGGCTTCCTTCAGGGCGTGCAGGATGGCCGCAATGGGGATCTTGACGCCGCCCGGCGCGCCTTGCTGCAGCGTGTGGGCCAGCCTGTGCCACGGCCCTGCGACGAAGCCCGCGGCAAACTCCCGTGACGGCGCCGTGATCTGCTCCACGATGTAGCTTTCCGCCATGGAACGGCCGTTCTCGATGAGGCGCGAGCGGTAGTCCGTCCACGGCGGCATGGCGGCCGGATTGAACGCCGAGACGTCCCGCGCCTTCAGCCAACGCGCCACGGCCACTAGCCCGCCCTCCTTCTTGTACCAGCGCCACAGCGCCGCGGCATCCGCCTTGCTCATGCGCGGCGCATGGCTCCACAGGCAGAACCAGCGCCGGTCCTGCGTCGGCAGCGTGATCGGAACGGGGTCATTCGTGAACGCCAGCACCATGAGCCGGTTCACCATGTCATAGGGGTGCATCCCCTTGCGCTCGATCGTCAGCGTGTCCGGCGGCGCCGCAATGATTGGCTTCAGGTGATTGGCCAGCGCCCGGCGCTCGCCGGCGTCCGGCTCCTTCAGCTCGTTGAGGATGAGGATTTCGCTCTCCAGCGCGTAGCCCCAGCGCGAATTGACGCCCTTGGCGTCGACCAGGCCACGGTTCTTCAGATCCGGCCCGCACACCGCCCAGATGAACGGATACCACAGCGTATCCTTGCCGCAGCCCTCATCGCCGCCGTGCAGCACCGCATGGTTGATCTTGATGCGCGGGTGCTGCAGCTTGAACGCCATGACGTCGAACACGTGTTCGCGCTCGACCGGGTCTGGAAGCAGCAATTCGGCATGGGCCAGCCACGGTGAAATTTCACTGGCCGCGGGACCGCTCAAGTCCGGCCGCGCGTCCACCCAGCGGTTGCCGTAGACATTGCCGTCGCGGGCCACCAGCACGCTATCGCCGGCGGCGTAGGTGACGCCCGCCAGCAACCGCCCGCCGCGCGCCTGGCGGCCCTCGTCGAAGGCCACGCTGGCCTCGATGCGGCGCCCGTTGTGGATGGACGTGCAGCCGACATGGCGGAACACCGCGTTGAACGCGGACCGCGACATCTCCGTGCGGGTCTGCAGATCGAAATAGGTGTCATCCGACACGACATAGGCAAACCGCTCGTGCCAGTGCGCCTTCTCGACGCGCCCGGCCTCCTTGCGCTCGACCTCGGCCACCACGTCGGCGGCCACGTCGGGGAACGCTTCCGAGGGCTTGATCGTCTCGGCCACCATGGCCATGCGCTCGGCGATCAGCTCCTCGCGGAACCCCGGCGTGACTTTCGGCCCGCCTTGGTCCGCCACCCATGACAGAAACGTCGTGCTATCCAGGTGCTGACAATGGCCATGATAGCAGCAGAACGCGCGGTTGACCGGCGAATAGCGTCCTTCCGGGCTTCCGTCGGTATGCTCGGCGCTGTTGGGGCAGACGACGCCGCACCAGCCCTCCGCGTTAACGCTAGACAACACCAGCCCGTTATCGGACAGCCAGCGCAGCACGCTGTCTGAACCCGTGTCCCTGATCTTAACCGATTGCAGCCCCGCGCCCTCATCCTCGTCTGGCGTCACGCCCAGCGCGGCGCAGATGTCGGACAGCGTATACTCTCGCCCCGGATGGAACTCGACCAGCCGCGCGGCGAAATTGTTGCGGCCCTTCTTGAGATTGATTGATCCAGGCAGACGGCAGTTGCGAACGGGATTGATCGCGCCCGGATCGGTGTAGCCCGCAGCGGCGATGGCCTTGATGGCGGACGAAAACGCGCCCTTGGTCGGCTGATCCGAGAACGCGTAGCCCCACTGGAACGAGCCTTCCGACGTTTCCATGATCCACGTCGGCGGCAGCGGCGACACCTTCGACTTGGTGCCCACGTCGTCCAGCATCATGAACAGAACGTACTCGACGTTCTCGCGCTTGGCGGACACTTTGCCGTCGCTGAAACGGTCAAGGATAAATGAACCTGTGTTGACGTACCAAGCCTCACCTTGCTTGCGGCGATGGCTCGGCAGAAACGCCGGGAATGTGGCCTTCGGCGCACCGTCTGCGTGGTACTGAATTTCGCCGTTTTGCAGCGACGGCTTTTGACGCACAATAAGCGCCGTCTCGCCCTCTGGGGCCAGACCTGTGATGTATTCGAGAAAGTCCATCAGCGTGTTTTCCTCTTCTTGTAGATCGCACTTATTCCGCGTTGGTGGCACTTCTTGGCGAGTGCCTGATTGCCCTTGGCGGCGCGGTAGCACATGGCGAGGTGCTTCATGCCGTAGTGGGTCTGTGTCGCGCACGACGCCTGGCGGATGTTGCCGCGGTAGCCCAGCGCCCGCGCCGACCCGCGCAGGATCTGCAGCGGACCGCTCGCGGTCGAACGTCGGTTATGGTTGTGGCAGCGCACGCCGCTCTCGACATGCGCCATGCGCAAGGCGAAGGACACTGGGACGCCCTGCCGCAGCGCCTCGGCCCGTACAAGGCCCGTAGCATCTGCGGCGGACGCGCTGGCGGCCAAGTGTGGGATCGCCGCCAGCGCCAGGCCGAGATGGAAAACCCAAGCTGTGTGTCGCAACCTGAGCATTTGCCGCAGACCCGCTGCGGCGCCGTACACTGACAATACGCCAGCATTCATGTGGTCACCTCATGCTTTCCCGTAACGTGCAAGCACCTTGCCGCTCGCACCAAGGGGAAGCCCCTCGGCCCAGGCGGGAGTGGTGACCATAACAGCCCGCATCCGGGCTGCCAATTCGTCGGATTTTTCTGTATCAACCTCGGCTACAATTTCATCGTGGACGTGCAGCACGACCTCGATGCCCTCGGCGTCAAGATTGCGCAGCGCCTGGCGCAGGATGTCGTTGGCGGTGGCCTGCACGATGTTCTCGCAGGCCAGCCCCTTCCACAGCCGCGCCCGCGGCCATTCCTTCGCATCCGCTGCGGGCTTCCACGATGCCTTGGCATATGACACGCCGTCCTTCTCGATGCGCGCGTAAGGGTAACACAGCACGCGGCCGGAGGGGAGAGCGTACCACAGGTGGTCGCCCTGCATCATGTACTGGACGCGGCCCGCTGTGAACACCTGCCCCGGCCGCCGGATGGCGCTGACATAGGCGTGTTCCAGATCCGACCAGAACGGCACCGCCCACGGGTTTGCCTTGCGCCACAGGTCGACGGTGCGCCGCGCCTCATGCTCCGGCATATGGACGCCGTAGACCCGGCCCATGGCGCTGAACGCGCCCACGCCGCCGCCAAACCCGCAGGCCAGCACGGCGACCTTGCCAAGCTGGCGCTGCTCGTCGGTGACCTCCGTCTCCTCGACGTTGAACATGCGCGAGGCCACGGCGACATAGATGTCACGGCCTTCGCGGAACACGTCGAGCGTCTCCTCGCCGCGCATCGACAGCCACGGCGTGACGCGCGCCTCGATCTGGGCGTAGTCGAACACGGCGAAGGCCTTGCCCTCGGCCGGGATCAGCGCCGGTCGCAGCAGCGACTTCAGCACGTCGGTGACGCGCTTGCCGTACTGCGGCACGATCTGGTGCCCGCGCACCAGCGCATCGCGGGCTAGTTGAGGGTCTTTGGCGCACTTTCGGGGGAAGTTGTGGACTTGGAGGCCGTAGCTCGACGCTCTTCCCGTAGCTGAACCGCCAGCGAATACAAACGCACCCCGGACGCGACTATCTTGATCATCGCCAAGCGCCGCGGCTCGCTCAAACTTCGCCACGGACGATGCCCAGAGATCGTCCGCGCACTGCACCACTTCCTGGACTTCCGGGGGGATTTCATCAGGGTTCTCCATCGCCAGCAGATTGGCGCGCACCGTCTTGTCGATGCTAACCTTTTGCGCGCCGTCTTTCCAGACCATCATCAAGCCCCGCGCCTGCGGCCCGACCCGGTCGTGGACCCACTCGCGCATCCGCGGCGAGCGCACGCTGTTGAGCCCGGTGATCTGGCGGAACACCGTCTCAATCTCATCCTGCTCGGCAGCGGCATACTTGACGGCGGCTTGGGCCAGCGGCCGGTCGAGGCGCACGCCGCGGTCGTTGATGCGCTCGTTGACGTGGTAGTCAAGCAACTCTTCCTCCGTCAGCCCGCGCATGGCCTTGGAGAAGGCTCGCATGGCCCGCACGTCCTGCTCGCAGTATTCGATCATCTCGCGCATCAGCGCGGCGTCCTCACGGAACGTGCCATCGCCCTGCGGGATCGACAGCGCCCGCACCAGCGCCGCACCGCGGTGATCCTTGCGCATCCCGGCGCCAGCGAAGCGCCCGACGTCCTCGAGGCTGCCCGGCGCGCAGTTGGCGCGGGCCTGCGCGGCGGTGCAGTAGAACCGCTCCAGCGCCGGCTCCGGCACGCCGAAATCCGGGCAGATGACATACCAGAAGATCAGCCGCTCAAAGGCGGCGTTATGGGCGCGGATCTGCACGCCAGAAAGAATTGCGACCGAAACTTTCTGTGGAAAGGGCTGGTCCGGGGTCCAGGTCTGCACGTCCTCGTCGTCAAAGGCGTAGGACATGCACAGCACCTCCGTCGACGGGTCTTGCGCGTAGTTGTAAACGCCCCGGCTGCGCAGATCGCAGCGCGAGCGGGTCTCGAAGTCAAGCCACAGTATCGCCATCCCGGTCCTCTTCCGATAAAATAATGGCGGGGCGCCTGCCGACGCCCCGCCACTTCCTTAGACCGCGCGGCGGCGACGTGTCGGCGCGGCTTCGGCGGCCGGGGCGGCGTCAGCAGGAGGGGCATCGTCCTGCTTGCCGTCCAGACCCATCCAGCCCACGATCTCGAACACGGGCGTGAAGATGCGCCCGTAGGACTTGTGGGTGTAGTGGTCCTTCTTGAGCTTCACCACCGGCACCGGCTTCGACGGGTCCGTCTCCACCTGCGCCGCGATGTCGAGCGCCAGCTTCTGCACGGCGCGCTTGCCGCCGACGCTGGTGACGCTGTAGCGCACCTCAAGCCCCTCGTCCTCGCCGGACGCGCACTTGAGGCCCGCGCCGACCTGCAGCTCCCAGCCGCGCTTGGCCTGCGGCGGCGCCGGATCGACCTCCGGCAGCGGCTCGGACACCGGCACCATCTTCTCGGCCAGCACCTCGCCATCACCCCAGGCGATGTAGCCATGCACGAACGAGAAGGGGTTGACGGCCCAGGTGCTGCCGTCCTCGACCTCGGTCTGGTCAGCGCCGAACACCCAGTGCCCGGTCTTGTCCATCTTGAGGATCGCAACGCCATCCGCGCCGCCGACGCTCGCGTCAAGCGAACGCAGCGCCTGCGACAGGTTCTGCACGGAGGGAAGGTTGGCCTTGGAAAAAGCAATCGCGTTCATTTCAGTTTCTCCTAATTCAGTTTACTGGTTGTAAAGGGCTTCGCGCAGCAGATAACCTTCAAGTTGCCAAAGCGGCTTGAAGGCGTTGTCGTAGGCGTAGCGCTTACCCACCTCGGCGTCGAAGTTCTCCGTGCTGACCGGGGCGGCGAAGCCAGTGCTGACCCAGCCGTTCTGCATCGTGATGATGCACAGCGTGCCGAGCGTCTCTCCGATCGCGAGCGTCGTGTAGTCAACGCTCTTGATCTTGGCCTTGATGCTTTCCTCCGTGACGCGGGGCGCAGTCTTCGTGGCGACGACAGCCTTTGCTTCGTCAAGTGTAAGTGCAGGTTCCAATCTAATGTCCTTTCTAGACAAGTTTACCAAGGGCGGCAGCGAGATGCTTGCCGACCTGCAACGACGCCGGGCGCGGATCATCCGCGGGTGCCAGCGTGTCACCCGATGAGACGGCGGTGATGAGCCCCTCCGGCATGGCGAGCTTGCGCTTCTTCAGCACCTTCTCGACCTGCGCCGGGCTCTTCAGCTCCGTCAATTCCTCTGCACTACAGCCCGCTTCGGCAAGGGCTGTCAACGCCTTCTTCTCGTCGGCCCACTGGCGCGTGGCGCGCTTCGGGACCAGCTTCCAGCCCGGCACCTCGACGCCTGCGGCCAGCAGTTCCGCCGCCATGTCCTTGGCGTCCTTGATCCAGCCCTCCAGCA
>JBDLTM010000115.1:0-7600 GCA_039805805.1 Pseudomonadota bacterium
GCCCTAGCGGCGTGCGTCCGGCGGTATCGAATAGCTGCCGACCACATGCGCGACCGGCTCGTCCAGGCCCTCGGAATAGAGCGTGACCTCGCCGATCGCCAGCGTGCGGCCGACCTTGATCAGGCGGCAGACGCCGATGATGCGGCGCTCGGCCGAGGGCTTGCGCAGGAAATGGATGGTCAGGTCGGTGGTGACGGCCAGCGGCACGATGCCGATCTCGCCCAGGATGGCGACGTAGAGCGCGACGTCGGCCACGCCCATCAGCACCGGACCCGAGACCGTGCCGCCCGGGCGCAGTTCGGCCGGACCGACCCGGTGCGAGACGGTGGCGCCGCGCCCGCCGACCGATTCGACGACGCACAGGCTCTGGGGGAACTCGGCGGCCAGGAAGGCCGCGATCTCTTCTTTGCTGGCAGGCATGATGGCATGGGGTAAGGGTGGAGACCCTATCTTCCCACAGGAGCCATGCCGACGCCGTCCGTTCAGATCGCCTTGTCGACCAGGTGGCCACGGAACAGCCAGGGCAGGCTGGGGCCCCGGGCCTCGGGGACGCCGTCCCTGCCCTCGACGCTGATCGCCAGCTCGGTCGCGCCGGCCAGCGCCGCGGGATCGAGCGCGAGCTGCGGCGTCTCCAGCCTGCGCTCGAGCACCCCAAGCGAGCGCGGCGCCCGGTCGCCGTTTAAGGCCCACAGCTGCAGGCCGTCCTCGCGGCCTTCGCGCACTTCGTTGAGGCGCTGCAGCTGGATCACGCGCATGCCGGTGTCGACCGTCGCCAGCATGGCCGGACGCTGCTGCGCGTCCAGCAGCACGGCGAGCTGGCGGATCTGCGGCTGCTCGACCAGCCGGCCCTGCAGGTGCCGGACCTGGGTCCTGAACTGCTCGAACAGGCTGATGCCGGCCGCGCCGCCGACGAACAGCAGCAGCGCGAGCAGGATCGCCAGCGCGCGCCACCAGGAACTGACTCGGCGTGCCGCTGCGGGTATAGGATGTTCTGTGGACGATGGCATGCCGGCATTTTCCGCGATCGGCTGGCGACGGACGAAAAAAAGCCGCTCGGGGAGCGGCTATCGGTCGGCGGTGGGCCGAGATCAGATGTAGAACAGGCTCCGTGCCGCGATCCGGTGAACCACGGCCTCAAGCGCGGGTTCAGCTTGCGCCAACGCAGCCTGGCGGGCTTGCAGGCGCGCTGCGGCGCGGGCCTGGGCATGGTCGGCAGCCCACCGGTCCAGGCCGGCGACGACGCGGGCGCTCATGCGGCGGATCGAGCCGGTCAGCAGCAGGCTGCCGCCGAACACCACGGCCCACATCGCGACCCAGGCCAGCAGCAGGTGGTCGTCCATCCAGGTTTCGATCAGCTGGTCGGCCACCACGGCCAGTGCGGCGACGGAAGCCGCGAGCAGCAGTGCGGCCAGGCCGCGTGCGTTTTCAGGCTGGACGGCAGCAGCTCGCGAAACTTGGCCGGAGGCGGGGGAGAGGACAGCGGTATTCATGATCTCGGGGAATTCAGGTCGGCGTTGCGGTGCAACATTCAATGACCACAATCTTAGGGAAAACCCGCATAGGATGCAAATTTATTTTTCCAATGCAATATATTCAGGCTTCATATGAATGAGCTCAACTTCCGTACCCTGGACCTCAACCTGCTGCGCGTGTTCGACGAGGTGATGACCGAGCGCAACCTCACCCGCGCCGCGCACAACCTCGCGACCACCCAGCCCGCGGTCAGCAATGCGCTGCGGCGCCTGCGCGAGCAGATCGGCGACGATCTGGTGCGGCGCTCCGGCTATGGCGTCGAGCCGACCCCGCTGGCGCTCACGCTCTGGCCCACGGTGCGCGATGCGCTGCGCCAGCTGCGCGACTCGCTGGCGCCGGGGGTCTTCGATCCGGCTCAGGCACAGAACCATTTCGTGCTGGCCATGTCGGACTCGACCGCCGCCAAGCTGGCGCCAGCCCTGGTCGAGATCATGGCCAACGAGGCGCCCGGCATCACGCTGCGCCTGCTGCCCCTGACCACGCGCGATCCCAGGCCCCTGCTCGAGCAGGGCGAGGTCGACCTGGCGGTCGGCTACTTTCCCGGCGCCCTGACCGAGCTCAGCGCCAGCCACCTGCAGGAGATGGCGCCGCGCTTCCTGCACGAGCGACTCTACGAAGGACGGTATGTGGTCGTGATGCGGCGCGACCATCCGCTGGCCTCCCAGCCCCTGACGCTGGAGGACTACTGCTCCGCGCGTCACCTGCTGGTGAGCTTCTCGGGACGGCCCTTCGGCTTCGTCGACGAGGCGCTGGCCGCGCGCGGTCTCAAGCGGCGGGTCGTGATGACGGTCAACCAGTTCTTCACCGCCGGCCGGGTGGTGGTCAATTCCGACCTGCTGGCCGTACTGCCCCTTCATTTCCTCGGCGCCACCGGCTTCGAGTCCGAGCTGATCCACCATCCCCTGCCGCTGGACTTGCCGCTGGTGCATGTCGACGCCATCTGGCGCCGCCAGCAGCAGGGCCAGAGCGCGCATCGCTGGCTGCGCGAGGCCGTTTTCCGCGCCGTCGGCAGAAGCTCGAACGCATGAGGCTGCAACTGCTCAGCGACCTGCACCTGGAGGCCAATCCCGATTTCGTCGCCGAGCCCGCGCCGGGAGCCGACCTGCTGGTGCTGGCGGGCGACGTGGGCTCCTACCAGGCCCGCAGCGCCGGCGCCATGAGCGAGCCCGACTGGGGCCTGCAGCGCTTCTCTCCCCTGCCGCAGTACGCAGGCTGGCCGACACCGGTGCTGTTCGTTCCAGGCAACCATGAATATGACGGGCTGGACTTCGACCAGGCGCATGCCGGCCTGCGCGCCGCCTGCGATCGTCTCGGCATCATCTGGCTCGAGCGCGAGCAGCTGCTGCTCGACGGCGTGCGCTTCCTGGGCACCACGCTCTGGGCCGACTACGACGCACTGGCGCAAGGGCTGGACCTGGCCCGCGCGCTTCAGCAGCGCGGCAAGGCCTTCCGGGCCGCCAACTTCTATCTCGAGAAGATGGGCACCCGGCGCAGTGGCTCCCTGTTCGACGCTGCGGCGATGCGCGAGCAGGCGCTGCTCTGCCAGGCCTGGCTGGAGCAGGCGCTGGCCCGGCCCCACGAAGGCCCGACGGTGGTCGTCACCCATTTCGCGCCCAGCCTGCGCAGCGCCGATCCTCGCTACGGGCGCACGCCGGGCACGGCGGGCTTCTGCAACGCGCTCGATGGCTGGATGGAGCAGGCCGACCTCTGGCTGCATGGCCACCTGCATTGCGCCCATGACTACCGGGTGGGACGCTGCCGCGTCGTCGCCAACCCGCTCGGCTATGCGAGCAAGAACGAGCAGCGCGATTTCATGCCCGCACTTTGTCTGGAAGTGCCAGGCCGCGCCAGGCAATAAAAAAGCCGGTGCATGTTGTTCATGCACCGGCTAGGGTAATGGCATCTCTCTGGACGCTGGATTTGATGTTGTTGGACTTGTGTCGTCTCCTCGGTCCTCTCGCTATGCGACTGGCAGGCTTGGCCTTCTCAGTCGGCGAGTAGCCGCATTGTAAGGATGGCTGGAAGCGGCTGGCATAGGGATTTACCCGGGTATCGGATGGGTTTTCAGCTTGCCTGCAGCCGGGGCTGGGGGGCGTCGCTGTCCTCGACCAGGAACGGGACCCGCTGCGCCACGGCGCACAGCAGTTCGTAGGCAATCGTGCTGGCGGCCTGCGCGACCTCGTCGGCCGCCAGCGTCGTGCCGTGCTGGCTCCGGCCCCACAGCACGACTTCGTCGCCGATTTGGCAGCGCTGGCCCGAGGCTTCGGCCGGCCCCAGGTCGACTGCCAGCATGTCCATGCTGACGCGGCCGACCAGGCGGGTGCGAAGGCCGCGCACCAGGACTGGGGCGCCGAATTCCTGGCCGCCGGGCGCATGGCGCGGATAACCGTCGGCGTAGCCGCAGGCCACGATGCCAATGCGCATCGGCCGCGCTGCCGTGTAGGTCGAGCCATAGCCGACCGTGTCGCCTGCCTGCAGTTCCTGGATCGCGATCAGCCGGCTGGCCAGCGTCATGGCCGGTTGGAGTTCCCAGTCGGTGCTGCGGTGCTCGGGATGGTCCGGCGCGCTGCCGTAGAGCGCGATGCCGCCGCGCACCCAGTCCGCCGCCAGCGGGCCGGGTCCGAGCTCGCGGCTGGCATGGCGCAGCGTGGCGGCGCTGTTGCACAGGCTGCGCTCGCCCGGCAGGTCGCGCGTGGCGGCAGCGAAGGACTCGAGCTGATGCGCGATGCCGTCGGACCCGAAGCGGGTGCCGTCGGCATCGCTGAAATGGGTGACCAGCGAGATCTCGTCCACCTGGGGCAGGGCGTTGAGGCGGGCCCAGGCCGAGCGGAAGGCGGCGGGCTGGAAGCCGAGCCGGTTCATGCCCGAATTCATCTTCAGGAAGACCCTGTGTGGCTGGTGCGTCTTGTGCGCGGCCAGCCAGTCGATCTGTTCCTCGCAATGCACCACATGCCAGAGGTTGAGCCGCGAGCAGGTCTCGAGGTCGCGCGCCTCGAACACGCCTTCGAGCAGCAGGATCGGGCCGCGCCAGTCGAGCGCGCGCAAGCGCTCGGCCTCGCTCAGGTCGAGCAGGGCGAAGCCGTCGGCCGCACGCAGGCCCTCGAAGACGCGCTCGATGCCGTGGCCATAGGCATTGGCCTTGACCACCGCCCACAGGCGGGAGTCGGGTGCGGCGCGCTGCAGGCGTTCTAGGTTGCGGCGCAAGGCCGGCAGATGGACGGTGGCGAGTATCGGGCGAGGCATGGGAAAGATGTTAGCAAGGCGGGCATTGAGGCGGCACGCGGCGCGGCGAGGGTGCATCATGCTATAAACCGGCCACCCGAGGGACAAATCCCAGGCCCACTGTGTTTGCCCCGGCAAGCCCCCGATCCGCGACCTCACCTCCAGCCATCCGAGCCAGACATTCATGAAGCGCGGCTTCTATACCATCATGACGGCGCAGTTCTTCAGCTCGCTGGCCGACAACGCCCTGTTCGTCGTCGCCGTCGAGCTGCTGCGCAGCAGCCAGGCCCCCGAATGGCAGCGCGCCGCCCTGGTGCCGATGTTCGCCCTGTTCTACGTGATCCTGGCGCCCTGGGTCGGCGCCTTTGCCGATGCGCGGCCCAAGCGCACGGTCATGTTCATCAGCAACGCGATCAAGGTGGTCGGCTGCCTGCTGATGCTCACGCCCATCCACCCCCTGCTCGCCTTCTCGATCGTCGGCCTCGGGGCAGCGGCCTATTCGCCCGCCAAGTACGGCATCCTGACCGAGCTGCTGCCGCCCTCGCAGCTGGTCAAGGCCAATGGCTGGATCGAGGGCCTCACCATCTCGTCCATCATCCTCGGCGTGGTGCTCGGCGGCCAGATGGTGGGCCCGGCGATCTCGGGCTGGCTGCTGGGATTCGACCTGCCGGGCGTCGACACCGGCCTCGACACCCCGGCCGAAGCCGCGATTGCCTGCCTGGTGCTGCTCTATGCGCTGGCGGCCTGGTTCAACACCCGCATCCCGCTGACCGGCGTGGCCATGCGCCACATGCCGAGCAACCCGCTCGAGCTGTTGCCTGACTTCTGGACCTGCAACAGCCGCCTCTGGCGCGACCGCCTGGGACAGATCTCGCTGGCCACCACCACGCTGTTCTGGGGCGTCAGCGGCAACCTGCGCTACATCGTGCTGGCCTGGGCGGCCGCGGCGCTGGACTACACCACCACCCAGGCCTCCAGCCTGGTCGGCGTGGTGGCGATCGGCACCGCGGTCGGCGCCGTGGTGGCCTCGATGCGCATGCGGCTGGAACAGGCCACCTCTGTCATGCCGCTGGGCATCGGCATGGGCCTGCTCGTGGTGCTGATGAACTTCATCGACAACGTCTGGGTCGCCGCACCCTTCCTGATCCTGCTCGGCGCGCTGGGGGGCTTCCTGGTCGTGCCGATGAACGCGCTGCTGCAGCACCGTGGCCACAACCTGATGGGCGCCGGCCGCTCGATCGCGGTGCAGAACTTCAACGAGCAGGCCTGCATCCTGGTGCTGGGCGGGCTCTACAGCGCCTCGACCGGCCTGGGCCTGTCGGCCTTCGGCGCCATCACCGCCTTCGGCCTGGTGGTGGCCGGTGTGATGTGGCTGATCCAGCGCTGGCACCGTCACAATGAGCGCACCCATCCGCACGAGCTGCACAGACTGCTCGAGATCGCTCGCCGCGACGACCTGCACGGCTGAGCGCTGCGCCGCGACCCTCAGTCCTCGTAGGGCGTGACCGGGCGGCCGGGCTGGTCGACCCGCAGCGCGAACAGGGCACCGCTGTCGGGGTGGCGCGCCAGCCCGACCCGGTCTAGTCCCGCGCGTGCCGTGGTCAGGAACAGGGTGCGCAGGTCCGGCCCGCCGAAGCACAGGCCGGTCGGCCGCTGGGCCGGCGTCGGTATCCTTGCCAGCAGCTTGCCGTCCTGCCCCAGGCAGACCACGCAGCCACCATCGGCCAGCGCGAGCCAGTACCGGCCAGCGCTGTCGATCGCCGCGCCCTGTGGCCGGCCACTGATTCCCTGTCCGTCCTGCTGCAGCGGCAGTTGGGCCAGGCAGAGCGGCGGCCCCAGCACCGGTGGATGCAGGCCGGCGCTCGTCAGGGGGTAGAGGTCGATCCGGCCTACCGCGCTGTCGCCCCAGTAGAGCCGGCGGCCGTCGAGTGACCAGGCCAGGCCGGCTGGCTCCCGCCGGTCCGGCAGCAGCCGCAGCAGCTCTGGACTGGCCTGGTCGAGCTTGTGCAGGCAGAAGAGGTTGGCCCTGCCGATCTGGTCGTCATCGATCCGGGTGTCGACCCAGAACCGGCCCCATGGGTCGCAGCAGCCTTGATGGAAGCACTCGCGTACCGGATCGTAGGGCGCACGCACGATGCGTTGCGCGATGTCTTGCCAGGCCTGCGACAGGTAGAGGCCGTCGCGCAGGGCCAGCAGCAGGGCTCCGCTGCGGCAGGGGCTCAGGCAGCCGGGAGTCTGTTCCAGCTGCCACATCTCGGTGTGGCCGCTGGGCAGGTGCAGCCGCCAGATCCGGTCGCGGCCACGGTCCACCCAGTAGACGCGTTCCTCCCGGGGGTGCCAGAACGGCGCCGCGCCCCAGCTGCAGTTCGGCGCGCTGATGCGCTCCCAGGCCGGGCCGGCTTGCTGGCTGTCGGGTTTGCGGTCTGGCATGATCTCCCCTCCCTGCTCGATCATAGGAGGCATTGGCTACACTGGCAAACATGCTCTGGATCAAGTCTCTGCACATCGTCTTCGTGGCCAGCTGGTTTGCCGGCTTGTTCTACCTGCCCCGCATCTTCGTTAACCTCGCCATGGTCGAGCCCGGCAGCCAGGCGGAGCGCGACCGGCTGCTGCTGATGGCGCGCAAGCTCGCCCGCTTCATGACCCTCCTGGCCCTGCCGGCGCTGGGGTTCGGCCTCTGGCTCTGGCTGGTCTATGGCTTCGGCGGCGGCTGGATGCATGCCAAGCTGCTGCTGGTCGTGCTGCTGCTGGGCTACCACCATGCCTGCCTGCGCATCCTGAAGGGATTCGAGCGCGGCAACAACCGGCGCAGCCATGTCTGGTTCCGCTGGTTCAACGAGGTACC
>JBDLTM010000116.1:0-7580 GCA_039805805.1 Pseudomonadota bacterium
CTGCCGAGGGCGAAGTCTCTGATCGATTGCAAGCGGTCCGGCTCTGCTGCCCCCCAGTTCCTGCTGCGACCTCTGCCCTCCTCGATGCAGGCCCCAATGAATATGGCAGTCGATTCCATCTTCAAATTCCTGGGCACCCCGTAAAATCCATAGCTCTCCCGAGGCCCCGGCCCCTCCCGCGCCATGCCGCCGCTGCCCAGGGCCTCCCCAGATTTTCAGCAGACAACCCAGCCCATGACCGACGCCATCGCCCAACCCGGCCTGCAATCCCTGTCCAAGTCCTTCGAACCCGCGGCCCTCGAGGCCCACTGGGGCCCCGAATGGGAGAAGCGCGGCTACGGCGCCGCCGGCCTGCGCGGCAGCGGAGCGGCCAGCGCCGACGCGCCCTCGTTCGCGATCCAGCTGCCGCCGCCCAACGTGACCGGCACGCTGCACATGGGCCACGCCTTCAACCAGACCATCATGGACAGCCTGACGCGCTACCACCGCATGTCGGGCTTCAACACCGCCTGGATCCCCGGCACCGACCACGCCGGCATCGCGACCCAGATCGTGGTCGAGCGCCAGCTGCAGGGACAGGGCATCAGCCGCCACGACATGGGCCCGACCCCGGCCGAGGCACGCAAGAACTTCGTCTCCAAGGTCTGGGAGTGGAAGGAGCAGTCCGGCAGCACCATCACGACCCAGATGCGCCGCATGGGCGACAGCGTCGACTGGAGCCGCGAATACTTCACGATGGACGACAAGCTCTCGGGCGTGGTGACCGAGACCTTCGTCAAACTCTACCAGCAGGGCCTGATCTACCGCGGCAAGCGCCTGGTCAACTGGGACCCGGTGCTGATGAGCGCGGTGTCCGACCTCGAGGTCGAAAGCGAGGAAGAGGAAGGCAGCCTGTGGCATATCGCCTACCCGCTGGCCAGCGGCGAAGGCCAGCTGGTGGTCGCCACCACCCGCCCCGAGACCCTGCTGGGCGACGTCGCCGTCATGGTCCACCCCGAGGACGAGCGCTACGCCCACCTGATCGGCCAGTACGTCAAGCTGCCCCTGTGCGACCGCGAGATCCCGGTGATCGCCGACGAGTACGTCGACCGCGAGTTCGGCACCGGCGTGGTCAAGGTCACGCCCGCGCATGACGCCAACGACTACGCGGTCGGCCAGCGCCACCAGCTGCCGATGATCGGCGTGCTGACGCTCGACGCCAGGATCAACGACCACGGCCCCGAGCAGTACCGCGGCCTGGACCGCTTCGACGCGCGCAAGGCCATCGTCGCCGACCTCGAGGCCGCCGGCCTGCTGGTCGAGGTCAAGAAGCACAGGCTGATGGTGCCGCGCTGCGCCCGCACCGGCCAGGTCGTCGAGCCGATGCTGACCGACCAGTGGTTCGTCGCCATGAACAAGGCCCCCACGCTTGACGCTGACGCGTCTGCGCTGCCACCCGAGGGGGCCGGCGACACGCGTTCGATCGCGCAGAAGGCCATCGACGCGGTGCAGAGCGGCCAGGTGTCCTTCGTGCCCGAGAACTGGGTCAACACCTACAACCAGTGGATGAACAACATCCAGGACTGGTGCATCAGCCGCCAGCTCTGGTGGGGCCACCAGATCCCGGCCTGGTACGACGCCGAGGGCAATGTCTACGTCGCGCGCCATGAAGCTGATGCGCAAGCCCAGTTCGAGGCCCGCGTCGCCACCCTGGGCGAGCCGCAGCGCGCGCCGCTGCTGGCCGCCGGCCTCAAGCGCGACGAGGACGTACTCGACACCTGGTACTCCTCGGCCCTGGTACCGTTCAGCACCATGGGCTGGCCGGACCAGACCCAGGCCGCGACCGACGACTACAACCTCTACCTGCCCTCCTCGGTGCTGGTGACCGGCTACGACATCATCTTCTTCTGGGTGGCCCGGATGATCATGATGACCACCCACTTCACCGGCCGCGTCCCGTTCAGGCATGTCTACATCCACGGTCTGGTGCGCGACGCGCAGGGCAAGAAGATGTCCAAGTCGGAAGGCAATGTGCTCGACCCGGTCGACCTGATCGACGGCATCGAGCTCGGTCCCCTGCTCGACAAGCGCACCACCGGCCTGCGAAAGCCCGAGACCGCTCCGAAGGTGCGCAAGCAGACCGAGAAGGAGTTCCCCGAGGGCATCCCGGCCTACGGCGCCGACGCGCTGCGCTTTACCTTCGCCGCGCTGGCCTCGCTGGGCCGCTCGATCAACTTCGACTCCAAGCGCTGCGAGGGCTACCGCAACTTCTGCAACAAGCTCTGGAACGCGACCCGCTTCGTGCTGATGAACTGCGAGGGCCAGGACTGCGGCCTGGACCAGCACGCGGCGGACGCCTGCGCCGCCGGCGGCTACCTCGACTTCAGCCAGTGCGACCGCTGGATCGTCTCCGGCCTGCAGCGCGTCGAGGCCGAGGTCGCCAAGGGCTTTGCCGACTACCGTCTCGACAACGTCGCCAACGCGATCTACGACTTCGTCTGGAACGAGTTCTGCGACTGGTACCTCGAGATCGCCAAGGTCCAGATCAACACCGGTAGCCCTGAGCAGCAGCGCGCCACGCGCCGCACGCTGATCCGCACGCTCGAGACCATCCTGCGCCTGGCGCACCCGATCATCCCCTTCATCACCGAGGAGCTGTGGCAGAAGGTGGCGCCGGTCGCCGGCCGCGCGGGCGAATCGGTCAGCATCGCGGCCTATCCGGTGGCTGCACTTGAGCGCATCGACGAGGCGGCGGAAGCCCATGTCGCCAGGCTCAAGGCCATGGTCGACGCCTGCCGCAACCTGCGCGGCGAGATGAACGTCTCGCCCGCGCAGCGCCTGCCGCTGTACGCGGTCGGCGACGAGGCCTTCGTCAGCGCAATCGCGCCAGTGCTGCAGTCGCTGGCCAAGCTCAGCGAGGTCAAGGTGTTCGCCGACGAGGCCAGCTGGACCGAGGCTGCCCAGGCCGCGCCGGTCGCCGTGGTCGGCGACGCGCGCCTGTGCCTGTTCATGGAGATCGACGTCGCCGCCGAGAAGGCCCGCCTGTCGAAGGAAGCCGCGCGCCTGAGCGGCGAGATCGCCAAGGCCAACGGCAAGCTGTCCAACGAGGCCTTCGTCGCCAAGGCGCCGCCGGCCGTGATCGAGCAGGAGCAGAGGCGCCTGGCCGACTTCGGTGCCACGCTGACCAGGATCGAGCAGCAGCTCGCCCGCCTGGGCTGATCCGCTCCGGCCCTGCCTTTAAGGCTGGGCCGGCCTGGACGCGAAAAAGGGACGCCAGGCCTGGCCTGCGTCCCTTTTCCCTTGCCGGCTTCCGCCGGAAACAGCGAATCAGTGCAGCACGAACACCGGCAGCTTGCTGAGAGCGATGACCTTCCTGGTGTGCGAGCCGAACAGGAACTCGCCGACCGGGCCGCGGCCATGCGTGACCATCACGATCATGTCGCAGCCGGCCTTCTCGGCCTCGTCGACGATGGCATCGTCGACTCCTCCAGCCGTCACATGCGATCCGGTGAAGTCGATGCCCGCCGCGACGGCCTGCTGCTCGAACTTGGCCAGGATCCTGGCAGCATGAGCCTCGTTGCGCTCGTCATGCTCGTGGATATGCTTGGTGTAGGTTTGCACGTTGTACGAGACCTCGGACAGTGCGAGTTCAGGCTCGACGACGAAGCCGGTGATGCGAGCGCCGAGCTGCTTGGCCAGCGCGATGCTGCCTTCGATGGCGCGCTGCGACAACTCGGATCCGTCGACCGGAACGAACAGGTGCTGGTACATGGAGCTCTCCTCTTGGTGGGTTCGATGAAGTCAAACTGATAGGTCTAAACCCATTCTATAGTCGTGCGACCAGGAAAAGGATCCGTACAACTACGATGTTGAGCTAGATCATGATGACTCGCGAAGGCCTGGACCTCAAGCCGGTTTGGACATGGCCTGGAAATCGCCCTTCTCCAGCAGCCAGGAGATGGCAAAGCCGGCCACCAGCCCCCAGAAGGCGGCGCCGATGTTGAGCAGGCTGATGTCAGAGACCGTCACCAGCAGGCTGATCAGCGCGCCGAGCGTGAACTTGCCGCCGCCGAAGGAGGCCACGAAGGCGCCCTGCAGCACGCGCAGCATCGCCAGGCCACCCAGCATCATGATGTAGGACTTGGGCGTGGCCAGCATCAGACCGGTGAAGGTCGGCGACATCAGGCCGAACAGGACGCCGAAGCTGCCGAAGGTCAGCGCCGCCGTGTAGTGGCGGCTGCGCTCGCCAGACGAGGTCAGCAAGGCGTTGGTCGGACCGGTCAGGCAGCTGCTGACCGCACCGACCACGGCGCTGCAGAAAGCCCCGATGCCGCAGGCGACCGCGATCGCGTTGACCGGCGGCTCGTGCCTGGCGGCCTTGAGCACCGCGACGCCCTGGCCGTTCTGCACCACCAGCACCGTGATCGCGAGCGGAACCACCAGTTCGACCAGCGCGCCGAGCGACCAGACCGGCGCCTGCAGCAGCGGGCTGGCGAGCTCAAAGCTGCCCAGGCCCGAGGTGTCGAGCCGGCCCAGCAGCAGGATGGCAAGCGCTCCGACCAGCAGCGCGCCGATCAGCGGCGGCATCCTGCGCCCCCAGGCCGGCAGCGCCGACAGCAGCACGAAGGTCAGTGCCATGGGGACCGCGATCGCAGCGTCGCTGTGCAGCGCGCGCACCAGGTCCAGGCCGAAGCGCAGGAAGACGCCCGCGACCATTCCCATCACGATCGGCATCGGCAGTGCAGCCATGACGCGCTTGACCCAGCCGCTCAGTCCCAGCAGCAGCACCAGCGCGCTGGTGGCATAGAAGGCGCCGATCACCTCGGCAAAGCTCAGGTGCTGCAGCGCGGGCCCGACCAGCACCGTGCCCGGGATGGTCCAGGCGAATCCCAGCGGCATGTGGTAGCGCCAGCTCATCGCCAGCGTGAGCAGTCCGTTGACAAAGAAGACGCCGAACAGCCAGGACGCCAGTTCGGCCTGAGTCAGCCCGCCGCGGGTGCCGACCGACAGGATGATGGCGACCGGCCCGGTGGCCGAGAAGATGAAGCCGACCAGGCCGTTGGCAAAGTAGCCCGGACCGAAGTCGTCCAGGATCTGGCGCAGGCCGGGACGGCGCTGCTGGGGGAGTTCGATATTGGCGAGCATGTTGTCCTTGCAGGTTTCGGTTCAGGGATTCAGGCCTTGCTGGCGGGCGCAGCCAGGGAGGAGCGGCGCAGCGTCAGCGCGATGCCGCCAAACACCAGCGCCATGCCCGCGTAGTGGTACCAGGCCGGCAGCTCGGCCAGCACCAGCGCCGACAGCAGCGCCGCGAACACAGGCTGCAGGTGGATGAACAGCGAGCCGACCGCTGGGCCGACCGCGGCGACGCCGGCGTTGAAGCACAGCACGCCGAGGAAGGCCGCGACCACGCCGGCGTAGAGGATGCCGGCGATCGATCCGGCGTGCAGGTTCAGCCTCTGGCCGCGGGCGAGCTCCCAGGCGTACATCGGCGCCATCACCGCGAGCCCGATCACGATCAGCACCGCGAGCAGCAGCATCGGGTGCACCGGCGGGCGCTTCTGCAACCCGACGGTGTAGAGGCTCCACGCCAGCACGCCGAGCAGCGCCCACAGGTCGCCGATGTTGAGCCCTAGGCCCAGCAACGCATCCAGGCTGCCGCGGCTGACCAGCGTCAGCACGCCGGCGAGCGAGACCAGGCCACCGATCGCCTCGGCGCGGCTGAGCCTGCGACCCAGGAAGGCGTAGGCCAGCACGCTCGCGACCACCGGGATGAAGGAGTTCAGCAGCGTCGCGCTGGTCGCCGTCGTGTACTGGACCGCGATGTAGGAGAAGGTGTTGTAGCAGCCGACGCCGAAGACGCCCAGGAAGAGCACCAGCTTCCACTGCGCGCGCAGCAGCGGCCATTGCGACTTGAGGTGCGGCAGCGCCAGCGGCGCGACGCAGCAGAACGCGACGCTCCAGCGCCAGAAGGCGAGCGCGACCGGCGGCAGGTCGGCTCGCAGGCCACGGCTCATCACCATGTTGATGGCCCAGAACAGCGAGGCCAGCACGAGCAGCAGATAGGGATTGAAGCGGGGACGGGTCATCTGACGGAAGGGAAACGCGCCCACCGGCATGGCTCGACGCTATTGAGCCTGATTATGGTTGTTTATATCCACGGGATAGTCGCGGGTAAAATGACAACACTATTATTGATTCCTGAATAATCGATGGACCGCTTCGACGCCATGCGCCTGCTCACCCGCATCGTCGAGCTCGGCAGCTTCAGCCGGGCCGCCGAACAGCTCGGCATGACGCGGGCAGCGGCCACCCAGGGCATACAGCAGCTCGAGGCGCGCCTGGGCATTCGCCTGCTGGCACGCACCACGCGCCAGGTCACGCCGACGGCCGACGGCGCTGACTATTACCAGCGCTGCGTCGCCATCCTGGCCGATCTCGAGGAGGCCGAAGCCTCGTTCTCTCAGGCCGGACGCATCCCGCGCGGGCGGCTGCGCATCGACCTGCCGGGCTCGCTGTGCCGCCTGGTGCTGATGCCCGCGCTGCCCGGCTTCTGCCGCCACTACCCCGAGATCCGGCTCGAGTTCAGCATCAGCGACCGCCAGATCGACCCCCTGCGCGAGGGAGTCGACTGCGTGCTGCGCATCGGTGAGCTCGGCGATGACCTGCCGCTGGTCGCGCGCCGGCTCGCCACGCTGCCGCTGGTGACCTGCGCCAGCCGCTCCTATCTGGAGCGCCACGGCAGGCCGCAGGACCTGGCCCAGCTGAGCGGGCACCGCGTGGTGGAGAACCTCTCGGCGACCACCGGCAAGCCCTTCCCCTTCGAGTTCGTCGTCGAAGGCCGCGTCGAGCAGCTCAGCCTGCCGGCCAGCGTGGCGGTCAACGACGGCGGCAGCTTCGTCGCCGCCTGTGCCGCCGGCCTGGGACTGATCCAGGTGCCACGCTACCATGTCGAGCAGCAGCTGGCCAGCGGTGAATTCGAGGAAGTCCTGCCCGACTGGCGCCCGCCGCCGATGCCGCTGCACCTGCTGCACGCCCCCGGCCGCCAGCCGCCGGCACGGCTGCGCGCCTTCCTGGACTGGGTGGCACAGCTGTTCGGCGAGCTGCAGCTGCGGTCGCGCTGAATCCGGGGTAGCCCCGGACAGGCAGGCGCGGGGCGGATCGCGGACAATCGCGGCTCACCTCATTCGGATCATCATGGCCATCCTGCTCGCGCCCATGGAAGGGCTGCTCGACTTCGCGCTGCGCGACACGCTCACCCGCGTCGGTGGCATCGACCTCTGCGTCTCGGAATTCATCCGCGTCACCGGCACGCTGCTGCCCGAGCGCGTTTTCCATCGCGTCGTGCCCGAGCTCGCCAACGGAGGGCGCACCCCGGCCGGCGTGCCGGTGCGCGCCCAGCTGATGGGCTCGGATCCGGCCTGCCTGGCCGAAAACGCCGAGCGCCTCGCCAGCCTGGGCCCGGCCGGTATCGACCTCAACTTCGGCTGCCCGGCCAAGGTGGTCAACCGCCACGGCGGCGGCGCCGCGCTGCTGCAGGACCCGGAATTGCTGCACCGCATCGTCGCTTCGGTGCGCCGCGCGGTGCCGCCCGAGATGGCCGT
>JBDLTM010000117.1:0-7504 GCA_039805805.1 Pseudomonadota bacterium
ACCTGGTCTTCATCCTGCTGACGCCGCTCTCGCATCGGGCCTGGTTCTTCGCCTATGTCGCGTCCTCGATGGTGCGCGGCCTGGTGGTCGGCGCCGGCGTGCTGGCCTGCACCTTCTGGGCCGCCGACCTGGTGTTCGCCGAGCCGCTCTGGATCCTGGCCTTCGCGCTGCTGGGCTCGGGCCTGCTGGGTTCGCTCGGCGTGATCGCGGGCCTGTGGGCCGAGAAGTTCGACCAGATGGCGGCGTTCCAGAACTTCATCATCATGCCGATGACCTTCCTGAGCGGCGTGTTCTATTCCATCCACTCGCTGCCGCCCTTCTGGCAGCAGCTCAGCCACTTCAACCCCTTCTTCTACATGATCGACGGTTTCCGCCACGGCTTCTTCGGCCAGAGCGACGTCTCGCCCTGGTTCAGCCTGGGCGTGGTGGGGGTGGCGTTCGCGCTGGTGGCGGGCCTGGCCCTGCACCTGCTCAAGACCGGCTACAAGATCCGACACTGACATGACTTCCGAGCAACTGCAATCCATCATCGCCGCCGGCCTGCCCTGCGACCACCTCGAGGTTTCGGGCGATGGCCGCCACTGGGCCGCCGTCGTGGTCTCGGGCGCGTTCGAGGGCAAGCGTGCGATTGCGCGCCACCAGCTGGTCTATGCGACGCTGGGCGCGCGCATCCACAACGACGAGGTGCACGCGCTCTCGATCAAGGCCTACACGCCGGCCGAATGGGCCGCCAACCAGGGCTGAACCGCATGGACAAGTTGCTGATACGCGGCGGCCGCCGCCTGCAGGGCGAGGTAAGCGTCTCGGGCGCCAAGAACGCGGCCTTGCCCGAGCTCTGCGCTGCCCTGCTGACCGACCAGCCGGTCATGCTGCGCAACGTGCCGCGCCTGCGCGACGTCGCGACCATGCGCCAGCTGCTCGAGCACATGGGCGTGCAGACCCAGACCCATGGCGAGCGCGGCGGCTTCACGCTGCAGGCGGCCGACCCGATCACGCCCGAGGCCCCCTACGAGCTGGTCAAGACCATGCGCGCCTCGGTGCTGGTGCTCGGCCCGCTGCTGGCGCGCTTCGGCCAGGCCAGGGTGTCGCTGCCGGGCGGCTGCGCGATCGGCTCGCGCCCGGTCGACCAGCACATCAAGGGCCTGCAGGCGATGGGCGCCGAGATCGTGGTCGAACATGGCTACATGGTCGCGCGCCTGCCCGAGGGCCGCAGCCGCCTGAAGGGCGCGCGCATCACGACCGACATGGTGACGGTCACCGGCACCGAGAACTTCCTGATGGCCGCGACGCTGGCCGAGGGCGAGACCATCCTCGAGAACGCGGCGCAGGAGCCCGAGATCACCGACCTGGCCGAGATGCTGATCAAGATGGGGGCCAGGATCGAGGGCCATGGCACCAGCCGGATCCGGATCCAGGGCGTCGAGCGGCTCGATGGCTGCGACCATGCGGTGGTGGCCGACCGGATCGAGGCGGGTACCTTCCTGTGCGCGGTCGCTGCCACCGGCGGCGAGGCGCTGCTGCGCAATGCGCGCGGCGACCACCTCGACGCGGTGATCGACAAGCTGCGCGATGCCGGCGTCACGGTCGAAGAGGTCGAGGGCGGACTGCGCGTGGCGTCTGCCGGCGCGGCGACGCTGAAGGCACAGACCTTCCGCACCACCGAATACCCGGGCTTCCCGACCGACATGCAGGCGCAGTTCATGGTGCTCGACGTGGTGGCGCAGGGCGCCAGCAGCGTGACAGAGACCATCTTCGAGAACCGCTTCATGCATGTGCAGGAGCTGCAGCGCCTGGGCGCCAGGATTCATGCCGACGGTCGCGTCGCGCTGATCGAGGGGCTGGGCCAGGGGGGGCGCCTGTCGGGCGCGACCGTGATGGCGACCGACCTGCGCGCCTCCGCCAGCCTGGTGATCGCCGGCCTGGTCGCCGAGGGCGAGACCGTGGTCGACCGCATCTACCACCTCGACCGCGGCTACGACCAGATGGAAGTCAAACTGCGCGCCCTGGGCGCCGACATCGAGAGAATCCAATGAGCGCCAAACTGACGCTGGCCTTGTCCAAGGGCCGCATCTTCGAGGAAACCCTGCCGCTGCTGCGCGCTGCCGGCATCGAGGTGCTGGAAGATCCCGAGAAGTCGCGCAAGCTCATCCTGCCGACCAACCGTCCCGACGTGCAGGTGGTGCTGGTGCGCGCCAGCGACGTGCCGACCTATGTCCAGTACGGCGGCGCCGACCTCGGCGTCTGCGGCAAGGACACGCTGATCGAGCACGAGGCCGAGTGGGGCGGAGCCGGCAGCGTCGGCCTGTACCAGCCGCTCGACCTGAAGATCGCCAAGTGCCGCATGAGCGTGGCGGTGCGCGCCGACTTCGACTACGCGCGCGCGGTGCGCCAGGGTGCTCGGCTCAAGGTCGCCACCAAGTATGTCGCGATCGCGCGCGACTTCTTCGCCAGCAAGGGCGTGCATGTCGACCTGATCAAGCTCTACGGCAGCATGGAGCTGGCGCCGCTGACCGGCATGGCCGACGCCATCGTCGACCTGGTCTCGACCGGCAACACGCTCAAGGCCAACCAACTGGTCGAGGTCGAGCAGATCATGGACATCTCATCGCGCCTGGTCGTGAATCCGGCCGCGCTCAAGGTCAAGCGCGAGCTGCTGCGTCCCATCCTCGACGCCTTCGCGCAGGCGACTGCCTGAATCCCTCCAGAGGTCTGAAACGATGAAAGCCACCCCGCTGTTCCTGCGCACCACCGATGCCGACTTCGAGGCCCGCTTCCAGCAGCGCCTGCACTGGTCGGCCGACACCGATGCCGCGATCGAAACGCGCGTGGCCGGGATCCTGGCCGACGTGCGCGGGCGCGGCGATGCGGCGGTGATCGAGTACACGAACCGCTTCGACGGCCTCCAGGCCACTGCGATGGCCGAGCTCGAGCTCAAGCAGGACGAGCTCAAGGCGGCCTTCGACGGCCTGCCCGGGGTCCAGCGCGAGGCGCTGCAGGCGGCCGCCGAGCGGGTGCGCCGCTACCACGAGGCGCAGAAGCGCGCCAGCGGCGAGAGCTGGAGCTACCGCGACGAGGACGGCACCCTGCTGGGCCAGAAGGTGACGCCGCTGGACCGGGTCGGCATCTACGTGCCCGGCGGCAAGGCGGCCTATCCGTCCAGCGTGCTGATGAACGCGATCCCGGCCCATGTCGCGGGCGTGGGCGAGATCATCATGGTGGTGCCGACGCCGCGCGGCGAGCGCAACGCCCTGGTGCTGGCTGCCGCCTACGTGGCCGGCGTGACGCGCGCCTTCACGGTCGGCGGCGCGCAGGCGGTGGCGGCGCTGGCCTATGGCACCGACAGCGTGCCGAAGGTCGACAAGATCACCGGCCCGGGCAACGCCTATGTCGCCAGCGCCAAGAAGCATGTGTTCGGCACCGTCGGTATCGACATGATCGCCGGTCCGAGCGAGATCCTGGTGCTGGCCGACGGCACGACGCCGCCCGACTGGGTCGCGATGGACCTGTTTTCGCAGGCCGAGCACGACGAGCTGGCGCAGAGCATCCTGCTGTGCCCGGATACGGCCTACATCGACGCCGTGCAGGCCTCGATCGACAGGCTGCTGCCGACCATGCCGCGCGCCGAGATCATCGCCAAGAGCCTGAACGGGCGCGGCGCGCTGATCCTCACGCGCGACATGGAAGAGGCCTGCGCGATCAGCAACCGGATCGCGCCCGAGCACCTGGAGGTGTCGTCGGGCGAGCCGATGCGCTGGGAGCCGCTGCTGCGCCACGCCGGCGCGATCTTCCTGGGCGCCTACACCAGCGAATCACTGGGCGACTACTGCGCTGGCCCGAACCACGTGCTGCCGACCAGCGGCACCGCGCGCTTCAGCAGCCCGCTGGGCGTGTACGACTTCCAGAAGCGCAGCAGCCTGATCGAGGTCAGCGAGCAGGGCGCGCAGGTGCTGGGCCGGATCGCCTCGGTGATCGCGCACGGCGAAGGGCTGCAGGCGCACGCACGCGCGGCCGAGCTGCGGCTCAAGTGAGGCGCTGATCGACTCGCTCTGGAAGGCCCTGCGGGGCCTTCGGCGTTTCTGGGCCAGCCTCCGGTCAAGGGCCATTCCCTGTCTTCACCAGGGAATGACTTGCCCGGCGTGGTCAACGAACTGGGCCCGGCCGGTCGGCTGCAGGCCGTCGAGCACGCGCAGCAGGCGCCCGGCCGACTCCAGCGGGTCCATGGCGCGCTCGCCGACGAAGGGACGGCTCAGCGCAGAGCGAACCGTGCCGGGCTGCAGCGCCGCGACCACCGCCAGCGGGCGCCTGCGCGCAATGTCGATCGCGGCGGTCTGCAGCAGCATGTTGAGCGCCGCCTTGGACGCGCGGTAGCCGTACCAGCCGCCCTTGCGATTGTCCTCGATGCTGCCCACGCGCGCCGACAGCTTGGCCCAGATCACGCGCTCGTCGCTCGCGAGCCGCGGCAGCAGCAGCTGCAGCAGCAACGCCGGGCCGACCGCGTTGACGCGCATCGCGTCGAGCAGCCGCTCGGCATCCAGGTCGTCCAGGCGCTTTTCCGGGCCATGGCCGTCCAGCGTCAGCGCGCCGGTGGCGTCGATCACCAACTGGAAGGGACCTCGATCGGCGAGCGCCCGGGCGCAGCGCAGCAGGCTGGCCTCGTCGCGCAGGTCGAAGCCGGGCGAACTGCTGCGCGACAGCGCGGTCACGCCGGCGCAGCGCGGATCCTTCCGCATCTGGGCGACGAAGGCCTGGCCGATGGCGCCGTTGGCACCGAGCACGAGCGCGCAATAGCCGTCGCGCAGGCTGCGCATGGAGAAAAAGGAGGCTTGCTGCTTGTCGTTCATCAGCTGGCCTGCTGCAGGGTGTTGTCGGCATGGAGTGCGCGCCAGCGGGCGACTCCGGCGCTGACCTGCGCCGCGCTGAGCACGCGCTGCACGCCAGCGGGCAGTCGCCTCCGGGCGGCCTGGGCCCAGCCGCCCCCGATCCAGAGCTCGACCCCGGCCGGCAGCTGATCGCGCAGCCGATCCAGCTGCTCGCCGACCTCCCGCGCCGCGGCGTAGGGGCTGATGCTGAGCGCGACGATGTCGACCCGGTAGTGGGCAGCGGATGCCAGGATCTCGGCCAGCGGCATATTGATGCCGAGCGCGATCCGTTCGCAGCGCTCGAGCGCCAAGAAGCATTCCGCCATCAGCAGCCCGAGCTGGTGCTGCTCCTGCGCCAGCGTGGTCAGCAGGACCCGCGGGGCGCCCGCCAGATGGCCGGGCGTTGACTCCAGCGCGGAGATCGACTCGCGCAGCACGGCCTGCACCGCCTCGGAGAACAGGTGTTCCTGGTGGATGGTCAGCTCACCCGCCATCCAGGCGGCGCCGATTTCCTGCCCCAGCGGCGAGATCCATTGCTCGATCGAGCCCGCCAGCCCGAGCCGCTGCACCTGCTCGCGCAGCGCCGAGCGCAGGGCGCTCGGGTTGCCGGCTTCCAGCAATTCGCGCCAGCCACCCAACCCGGCCGCCACCGCCGTGCCCGTTCGGCCTGGCTGGGCGCAGCTGCCCTGCAGCAGGGCCTGCAGCTCGGTCGCCGGCAGGGCCACGACCTGGCCGGGCCGGTGGCCGGAGTCGAGCAGGCGCTTGATCAGCAGCAGGCGATCCAGCGTCTGCTGGTCGTAGAGCCGGTCGCCGCGCGCATCGCGCAAGGGTTGTGGAAAGCCGTAGCGGCGCTCCCAGACCCGCAGCGCGTCCTTGCCCAGCCCGGTGTCACGCTCGATCTCGGCAATGCTCCATAGGCTGGGCGCCATGGTTTGGGGGGCAGTTGAGCTCATCGTCTCTGGCGAGTAGACTGAAATAAAGCGGAAATTGCCTTGGGCAATACCGGGCCACGCTGTCGTCACGAACAAAATGAAGCATACTCTGGTTTGTCCAAGACAAACGGAGATGACGATGAAAAACCTGCGTGGCTCTACCGCTGCTGCAGCTGCGCTGTCCGCGGTCCTGTGCCTGGCATCGGTACCATCGCAGGCGGCCGAGCCAGCCAGCTGTCCCTCAGCCCTGCAGCATGTGTTTCCACGGCTGCAGGACGAGAAGCCCCAGTCGCTGTGCCAGTACGCCGGCAAGGTGCTGCTGGTCGTCAATACCGCGAGCTACTGCGGCTTCACCGGCCAGTACGAGGGGCTGGAGAAGCTCCATGCCCGCTACCAGGACAGGGGACTGGTCGTGCTGGGCTTCCCGTCGAACGACTTCGCGCAGGAGACCGGCAGCAACCAGCAGATCGCCGAGTTCTGCTCCAGCACCTACGGCGTCAAGTTCCCGATGTTCGCCAAGAGCTCGGTCAGCGGGGCGCAGGCTTCGCCCTTCTTCCGCCAGCTGGCCGAGGCCACCGGCCAGAAGCCGCGCTGGAACTTCTACAAGTACCTGATCGGGCGCGATGGCAAGCCGGTATCCGCGTATTCCAGCATGACCGGTCCGGACAGCAGGAGTATGCTGAGCGATATCGAGCGTCTGCTGGCCCAGCCGGCGCCGCGCTGAGAGGATGGTTTCCATGAAGATCGCGATCGTCGGCTCAGGTATCTCGGGCCTGGCCGCAGCACAGGCGCTCAAGGGACAGGCTGCCATCACCCTGTTCGAGGCGGGCGACTACTTCGGCGGCCACACCCACACGGTCGACGTGACCCTGCCGGACGCGAGCGGCCTTCCCGTCACGCAGGGGGTCGATACCGGCTTCCTGGTCTACAACGAGCGCACCTATCCGCAGCTGATCGCGCTGTTCCAGCAGCTCGGCGTCGAGACCTCGGCGTCGGACATGTCGTTCTCGGTCCAGGTGCCTGATGCCGGCAGCGGGCGCGCGCTGGAGTGGAGCGGCAGCAGCCTGGCGACCCTGTTCGCGCAGAAGCGCAACCTGTTCAATCCGCGCTTCCTCGGCATGCTGGCCGACCTGCTGCGCTTCAACGCCGTGTGCACCCGGATCGCTGAACAGGGCATAGACGCCGAGCTGATGCAGCCGCTCGGCGACTTCCTGCTCCGGCACCGCTTCGGCGCCGCCTTTCGCGACTGGTACTTCCTGCCTATGCTGGGCTGCATCTGGAGCTGCCCGACCGACCAGATGCTGCAGTTCCCGGTCGCGACCATGATCCGCTTCTGCCACAACCACGGCCTGATCCAGGTCACCAACCGTCCCCAGTGGCATACCGTGACCGGCGGCGCGCGCCACTATGTCGACAAGATCGTGGCCGGCCTGGCCGACAAGCGCCTGCGCACCCCGGTGCGCCTGATCGAGCGCGACGGCGCGGGCGTGCGCGTCGTCACCGACCGTGGCGCCGAGCGCTTCGACCAGCTGGTGCTGGCCACCCATTCCGACCAGGCCCTCGCCCTGCTGCGCGACCCGAGCGAGCTCGAGCGCGAGCTGCTGGGCGCGATCCGCTACCAGCCCAACCGCGCCGTGCTGCACACCGACGCCTCGGTGATGCCGCAGCGCAAGCAGGCCTGGGCGGCCTGGAACTACGAGCGCGCCGCCGACG
>JBDLTM010000118.1:0-7406 GCA_039805805.1 Pseudomonadota bacterium
GGATCAGCCAGCCGCCCGGCACGTCGCGCATGATGTACTCGACGGAGGCGAAGGCCAGGTTAGCGTCCGGCTTGTAGTTCATGACCAGGAAGATGCCGGTCACGATCTGGATCACCAGCACCAGCAGCGCCAGCGAGCCGAAGAAATACCAGAAGTTGAAGTTCTTGGGCGCGTAGTACTCGGACAGGTGCTGCTTGTAGCCAGCAAACGCCGAGGGAAAGCGGTTCTCGAACCAGTTGGCGACCTTGGCGCCCGCGGGGGCGTTGGCCGGAAGTTCCTTGAATTCAGCTGCCATGATGTTCCTCTTCTTGATTCGACTCAGGCCTTCTTGTCTTCACCGATCAGCAGAACGGTGTCGGACAGGTACATGTGCGGCGGAACTTCGAGATTGTCCGGAGCGGGCTTGTTCTTGAACACGCGGCCGGCCAGGTCGAAGGTCGAGCCATGGCAGGGGCACAGGTAGCCACCGACCCAGCTGTCGGGCAGCGAAGGCTGGGCACCGGCCTGGAACTTGTCGGACGGCGAGCAGCCCAGGTGGGTGCAGATGCCGACGCCGACGAAGACCTCGGGCTTGATCGAGCGGTGACGGTTCTTGGCGTACTCGGGCGTCGGGTAGGCGGTGCGCTTGGACTCCGGATCGACCACCTCGGCGTCGAGCTTCTCGAGCGCGGCGAGCTGCTCGGGCGTGCGCTTCATGATCCACACCGGCTTGCCGCGCCATTCGACCACGACCTTCTGGCCAGGCTGGATGGCGGAGATGTCAACCTCGACCGCAGCGCCGGCAGCCTTGGCGCGTTCGGAAGGCTGGAAACTGCTCACAAAGGGGACGGCGACGGCAGCTGCTCCCGCGCCGCCCGTGACGGCCGTAGCGATGAGCCAGGTGCGGCGGCCGTTGTCGACGGATGCTTCGCTCATGGGGATCTTTCAATGACTGGGAAGGACAAGGGAGATGGCCCAAAAGCCAGCTCTGGTCAACATGGCATTGTACCGGAGCCGGCTACCCAGACGAAGCAAAAGCCTCTACCATGGGTCAACAACTGGACGAATAAGCCAAAGGGAGGTATTGCATGAGCATGATGAAGGAATTCCGGGAGTTCGCCATCAAGGGCAATGTGATCGACCTGGCGGTCGGCGTCATCATCGGCGGCGCCTTCGGCAGGATCGTGGCGTCTATGGTCGAGGACCTGATCATGCCGCTGGTCGGCAAGCTGGTCGGCAACATGGATTTCTCCAACCTGTTCCTGTTGCTCGGCGACGTTCCGGCAGGAACCGCGATGACGCTGGCCGGACTCAGGAAGGCCGGCGTTCCGGTGTTCGCCTACGGCAACTTCATCACCGTGGCGCTGAACTTCCTGATCCTGGCCTTCGCGATCTTCCTGATGGTCAAGCAGATCAACCGGCTCAAGCGCGCCGAGCCGGCGCCGGCCCCCGCCGCGCCTGCGCCCACGCCCGAGGACGTGCTGCTGCTGCGCGAGATCCGCGACAGCCTGAAGCGCTAGGAGTCGGGAGGCCCGGCCGGCTGCGAGATGTGCAGCCGGCAGCAGGCCTCGGCAGCCTGGGGCCTCAGCCCCCCATGGCAGCGCTCACCGCCGCGACCAGGCTGGACGGATCGGCCCGGCCACTGCCGGCCAGGTCGAAGGCCGTGCCGTGATCCGGGCTCGTGCGCACGAAGGGCAGGCCCAGCGTGCTGTTGACGCCATGCTCGAGTCCCAGGTACTTGACCGGGATCAGACCCTGGTCGTGGTACATGGCGATCACGACGTCGAACTCGCCGGTGCGCGCCCGCATGAAGACGGTGTCGGGCGCATGAGGGCCGCTGACGTCCAGGCCCTCGGCGCGCGCCTGCTGGATGGCGGGCGCGATCTGCTCGATCTCCTCGCGGCCGAACAGGCCGCCCTCGCCCGCATGCGGGTTGACGCCGGCGACCGCGATGCGCGGCGCGCGCCCGAGCTGGCGCGCCAGATGGGTCGCGGTGATGCGCAGCGTCTGCAGCACGTTGGTCGTCGTCACGGCCGCGAGTGCGTCGCGCAGCGAGACATGAATGCTGACCAGCACGGTACGCAGCTCGTCGTTCGACAGCATCATGCGCACCGGCACCTGGGCTACGCCGCAGCCGAGGTGCTCGGCGGCCAGCGCCTGCAGGAACTCGGTGTGGCCGGGGTGGTCGATGCCGGCGGCCGCCAGCGCCTCCTTGTGGATCGGCGCGGTCACGACGGCGCCGACCTCGCCGCGCAGCGCCGCGCGCGCGGCCCATGCGATGCAGTCGGCGGCGGCGCGGCCGGCGCGTGCGTCCACCCTGCCCCATTCAATGGGTGCTTGCAGCGTGACCGCCGGCAGCACCGGCAGGCAGCGCGGCGGCAGGCTGGCGACGTCGACGGGCGTATCGATCACGGCCACCGGCAGCAGGCCGCCGGTGAGGTCGGCCGCACGGCGCAGCGTGGCGAGGTCACCGACGGCGAAGCAGCGCTGCGACCATTCGGGATGCAGGCGGAAGGCCTGCGCCACGATCTCGGGGCCGATGCCGGCCGGGTCGCCCATGGTGATGGCGATCGGAAGTGCGCGGGAAGTCGTCATGCGGGGTTGTCGATCTCGATGAACTCGTGCTGCAGGCCGAGCTCGGCCGCCACGCGCGCGCCCAGCGCCGGGGCGCCGTAGCGCTCGGTCGCATGGTGACCGCAGGCCAGGAAGGCGACGCCGCATTCACGCGCCAGATGCGCCTGCGGCTCGGAGATCTCGCCGGTCAGGAAGGCGTCGGCGCCGGCGGCGATCGCCGCCTCGAAATAGCCCTGGGCGCCGCCGCTGCACCAGGCGACGCGCCGGATCGGGCGGCTGCCGGGATCGATCAGGACGGGCGGACGACCGAGCGCCTGCCCGACGCGTTCGGCCAGCTGGCTGCCGCTGCTGGAGTCGACCTGGCCCAGGAAGCCGAGCTGCTGCTCGCCGAAGCGGCCCCAGCCGCCCTCGAGCGGCGAGAAGCCGAGCCTGAGCCCGAGCTGTGCGTTGTTGCCGAGCTCGGCATGGGCATCGAGCGGCAGGTGGTAGGCCAGCAGGCTGATGTCGTGCTGCAGCAGCAAGGCGAGGCGCTGCTTCATCCAGCCCGTCACCGTGCCGTCCTGGCCGCGCCAGAACAGGCCGTGGTGGACCAGGATGGCGTCGGCCCGGGCCGCAATGGCCGCCTCGATCAGCGCCCGGCTGGCGGTCACGCCGCTGACGACCTTGCCGACCAGGCCCCTGCCCTCGACCTGCAGGCCGTTGGGACCGTAGTCCTTGAACAGGGCGGGCTGCAGCAGCCTGTCGCAGGCGGCGACGAGTTCGCCCAAGGGGCGTGAAGCGCCGGGACTGGCTTGCGGCGGACAGGAATGGGAGGCGGCTTGGCTTGCGTTCATGCTCGGGCGGATGCTGGACTCAGGCCCGATTGTGACAGCCGCAGCGCAGCCGCGAAGACAGCCCGCTCAGGTGGCGTGGCGCTGCTGCGACGCCAGGCGCTTTTGCTCCTGCACAGACTCCTCGATCTTGCGCGAGACGAAGCGCTTGATGTACCAGGCCATCACGAACACGAACAGGATGACCGCCAGGCTCATGAGGCCATAGTCGGTCGAGAAAAGGTCCACAATTGCTTTCATGCTGACTCCGTTGATAACCCTGAAACCATGGGCTTATTTCAAACCAGGCGGGGTCTGCCCTCATTGATCCAGGTCAACCGCCCTCCTCTTTTCAACATGAAACGCTACTGGTTGCTCTTCTCGCAGTCCGTCACGCTGGTGCTGGCGGCCTGGTTCGTGGTCGGGACGCTCAGGCCGCAATGGCTTGACGGGCGCCAGACGGGCAGCGCCGTCGTCCCGGTGCTGGAATCCTCGTCGCCCGCTGCCGCAGCGGCCGCGAGCAGCTACCGCGTCGCGGCTCAGGCCGCAGCCCCCGCGGTAGTCAGCATCAGCACCAGCAAGGCACCGGCGCGAAATCCCTACGCCAACGACCCCTGGTTCCGCTTCTTCTATGGCGAGCAGGCCGCGCCACAACCGCAGACCGGCCTGGGCTCGGGCGTGATCGTGAGCCCGTCCGGCTACCTGCTGACCAACCACCATGTGATCGAGGATGCCGACGAGATCGAGGTCCAGCTCAGCGACGGCCGCAAGGCTGCAGCGCGCGTGATCGGCGCCGACCCCGACACCGACCTGGCGGTGCTCAAGATCGGTCTGGACAAGCTGCCGGTCATCACGCTCGGCGACTCGGAGCAGATCGCCGTCGGCGACGTGGTGCTGGCGATCGGCAACCCGTTTGGCGTCGGCCAGACCGTGACCAGCGGCATCGTCAGCGCGCTGGGCCGCAACCAGCTCGGCATCAACACCTTCGAGAACTTCATCCAGACCGACGCGGCGATCAACCCCGGCAACTCGGGCGGTGCCCTGGTCGATGTCCAGGGGCGGCTGGTCGGCATCAACACCGCGATCTATTCGCGCTCGGGTGGCTCGATGGGAATCGGCTTCGCGATCCCGACCTCGCTGGCGCGAGGGATCATGGAGGCCATCCTGCGCGACGGCAAGGTCACGCGCGGCTGGATCGGCGTCGAGCCGCAGGAGCTCACGCCCGAACTGGCGGCCTACTTCGATGCCGAGTTGCGTGCGGGCGTGATGATCACCGGCGTGCTGCAGAACGGCCCGGCAGCGCGCGCCGGCCTGCGTCCGGGCGACTTGGTCACTGCCATTGCAGGCAAGCCGGTGCGCAATGTGGCCGACCTGCTGGCCGCCGTGGCGGCGCTGCCGCCGGGTCAGCCGGCCGGGCTCGAGGTGGTCAGGCGCGGCGCGCAGCAGCGCTTGCAGGTCGTGCCCGAGCAGCGCAAGACAGCGCCACGACAGCGCTGAGCGACGGCCGCCAGGCCAGGCTTCAATCAGCCTTGGGCTCGCTGGCGTCCTCGCCGGGCGCGCGGCTGACGCGCGAGAACCAGCCCGAGGCCAGGATGCCGATCTCGTACAGCAGGCACATCGGCACGGCGAGCGCGAGCTGCGAGATCACGTCGGGCGGGGTCACGACGGCCGCGACGACGAAGGCGACCACGATGAAGTAGCCGCGGAAGGCCTTGAGCTTCTCGATCGTGACGAGCTCGAAGCGCACCAGCAGCATGACAACGATCGGCACCTGGAACGCCAGGCCGAAGGCCAGGTAGAGCGAGAGGATGGACTCGACGTAGGAGGCGATGTCGGGCGTCGCGTTCACGCTCTCGGGCGTGAAGTTCTGGATGAAGCCGAACATCTTGTCGAGCACGAAGAACTGCACGAAGGCGATGCCGACATAGGCCAGGAAGCTGCCGAAGATGATCAGCGGCAGCGCGAACCGTTTCTCGTGCTTGTAGAGCCCGGGCGCGACGAAGGCCCAGATCTGGTAGAGCACCCAGGGCAGCGCGAGCAGCAGGCCCGCCATCATGAGCACCTTGATCGGAACGAAGAAGGGCGTGAAGACGCCGACGGCGATCAGCTTGACGTCGGGCGGCATGTGGGCACGGATCGGCACCGCGATCAGGTCGATCAGGCCCGAGGGGCCAGGCCAGATCGCCAGCAGCGCCATGGCGACGCCGATGCCGTAGAGGCAGTAGAGCAGTCGGTCGCGCAGCTCCTTCAGGTGCTGGACGAAGGGTTGCTCGGTGCCGGCGAGCTCGTCGGCCTGTTCTTGCTTGTCTGACATGAGGGGATCAGTGGCTCACTGGAAGCGGGACTTGGGGCGAAAGCGCGCCACCCGCGCGGCGCCGGACTGCACCTTGCTGCGCACGCCCTGGCGCGACTTGTACCACTGGGGCACGGCCTTCTGCTTGAGCCTGAACTTCTTCTTCGGGTGGCGATAGACCGGGTAGAGGGCTTCGCTGTCCTGCGGCTTGTAGGAAGAGCCGGAGCCGTCACCCAGGCTGCTCTCGAACTCGCTGCCGGCGTCGAGCAGCGAGGACTCGACCTCGTAGGCGGCGCTGGTCACGCCGTCCTTCATCTTGCGGAGCTCGTCGAGCTCCATCGAGCGATTGACCTCGGCCTTGACGTCATTGACGTAGCGCTGCGCCTTGCCGAGCAGGGTTCCGACGGTGCGCGCGACGCGCGGCAGCTTCTCGGGGCCGATGACGACGAGCGCCACCGCGCCGATCAGCGCGAGCTTGGATATGCCGAGGTCGATCATGCGGGATTCAGCGCCTCAGGCTCAGCTCTTGGTCTTGGCTTCGACGTCGATGGTGGTCTTCTGGGCCGACTGGCCCTGCTCGACCTGCGCGGCCGGCTTGCTCTCGTCGGGGCTGGCACCGCCGTCCTTCATGCCGTCCTTGAAGCCCTTGACCGCGCCTCCGAGGTCGGAACCGAGGTTCTTGAGCTTCTTGGTGCCGAACACCATGACGACGATCAGCAGGACGATCAGCCAGTGCCAGATGGAAAAACTACCCATTTTGCGTACTCCGGTGCGGGGAACAGTCCCCAACGTTAGATTTGGATTGCATGTCGCCCGAAAGGTTCATGCAAGCAGGCTTCCCATTATCCGTAAATGGGATGACATTTCCCGAGCCCCTTCAACCGCGCGTCCAGGGGCGCGGACCGCCGATCACGTGCAGGTGCAGGTGATGCACCTCCTGGCCGCCCTCTTCGCCGGTGTTGGTGACGATGCGGAAGCCGCCAGCCGGGTAGGGGTTGCAGCCCTGCTCGATCGCGAGCCGGGGTGCCAGCGCCATCATGCGGCCCAGCAGGCGCTCGTGCTCGGCCGAGACCTGCGCCATCGAGGGGATGTGCAGCTTGGGAATCAGCAGGAAATGCACCGGCGCCCAGGGATTGATGTCGTGGAAGGCGTAGATGTCATCGTCCTCGTAGACCTTGCGGCTCGGGATCTGGCCGGCGGCGATCTTGCAGAAGATGCAGTTGGGATCGTGACTCATGTCGAAGCGGTTGTGGGGTTTCAGACAGGCATGGGGCGGCGGTCGTTCCAGTACAGCCAGCCCTTGACGAGGCGGTAGAGGGTCCAGATGGCAGCCGCGAACAGGATGAAGAAGCCGACCACGACGAACAGGGTGAGCGCGCCGAGCAAGGCCCAGAGCAGGCCCCACCAGAAGGTGCGGATCTGCCAGGTGAAATGGCTCTCGTAGAGCGTGCCGGCGACATCCTCGCGCTTGACGTAGTTGATGATGATGGCGACGATGGCGCTGATGCCGATCAGCCACGACAGCGCGTAGAGGATGTAGACCACCAGGGTGAGCTGGCGCAGGCTGGCGAGCTGCTCGGCTGTCCTGGCCATCGGGTCCTGGGCTTGGGAGTCGTTCATGTGGATGGCTCGCGGGTGAACTGGGCGATCCGCTCAGGAAGAAGAGGCCGACTGGGATTCGCGCTCGCGCACCTTGCGCAGCGCCTTCTCCTCCAGGCCGCTCAAGCCTTCGCGGCGCGCGAGTTCGGCGA
>JBDLTM010000119.1:0-7373 GCA_039805805.1 Pseudomonadota bacterium
CGCGAAGTGGCGGCCGTCTTCGAGGTCGCCTTGCTCAACCAGGTTGCCGTTGGACAGCAGCACCGGGTAGGCGGCCTTGTCGGCGCGCAGCGTGACCTGGAAGCTGGCCATCACGTCCGGGCGGTCAAGGAAGTAGGTGATGCGGCGGAAGCCCTCGGCCTCGCACTGCGTGAAGAAGGTCCCCTGGCTGACGTACAGGCCCATCAGCTTGCTGTTCCTGGCCGGGGCGCAGGTGGTGAAGATCTCGAGCTCGAAGGGTTCTTCGCCCTCGGGCAGCTTCTCGAGCACCAGCTGGTTGCCGTCCATCTTGAAGCTGCAGCCTTGGCCGTTGACCAGCACGCGCGCGAGGTTGAGCTCCTCGCCGTCCAGGCGCAGCGGCTGGGCCGCCACCGCCGGATTGCGGCGCAGCCGCATCCGGTTGAGGACGCGGGTCTTGGCCGGGTCGAGGTCGAAGCTCAGGTCGACCGTATCGATGAAGAAGGCCGGGGCGGCGTAGTCTTCGCGTTTCACCACCGTGGTGGCGCCTTCACGCAGTGAAGTCATGGGTCGGTTTCCGTTCGGAGTTTGGGCGCGGTTTACACGCCTTGCTTGAGCGAGGCTTCGATGAAGGCGTCGAGGTCGCCATCGAGCACCTTCTGCGTCGCCGAGATCTCGACGTTGGTGCGCAGGTCCTTGATGCGGCTGTTGTCGAGCACGTAGCTGCGGATCTGGTGGCCCCAGCCCACGTCGGTCTTGGTGTCCTCGAGCTTCTGCTGCGCCTCCATGCGCTTGCGCATCTCGTAGTCGTAGAGCTTGGAGCGCAGGCGCTGCCAGGCCAGGTCGCGGTTGCTGTGCTGGCTGCGGCTGTCCTGCGACTGCACCACGATGCCGGTCGGGATGTGCGTCAGGCGCACCGCCGAGTCGGTCTTGTTGATGTGCTGGCCGCCGGCGCCGGAAGCGCGGTAGGTGTCGATGCGCACGTCGGCCGGGTTGATGTTGATCTCGACCGAGTCGTCGATCTCGGGGTAGACGAACACCGATGCGAAAGAGGTGTGGCGCCCGCCCGAGCTGTCGAAGGGCGACTTGCGCACCAGGCGGTGCACGCCGGTCTCGGTGCGCAGCAGGCCGTAGGCGTACTCGCCCTCGATCTTGATCGTCGCGCTCTTGATGCCGGCGGTGTCGCCGTCGGTGATGTCCTCGACAGTGACCTTGAAGCCCTTGCGCTCGCCGTAGCGGGTGTACTGGCGCAGCAGCATGCTGGCCCAGTCGCAGGCCTCGGTGCCGCCGGCGCCGGCCTGGATGTCGAGGAAGCAGTTCAGCGGGTCGGCTTCCTGGTTGAACATGCGGCGGAACTCGAGCTTCTCGACGTCGGCGGCGAGGGTCTCGGCATCGCCCTCGATGGCCTCGACGCCGGCGTCATCGCCTTCTTCCTTCGACATCTCGAACAGCTCGGCGTTGTCGGCCAGCTCGCTGGTCAGGCGGTCGAGCACCAGCACGACGTCCTCGAGCGACTTCTTCTCCTTGCCCAGGTCCTGGGCGCGCTTGGGGTTGTCCCAGACGGTCGGGTCCTCGAGCGCGGAGTTGACCTCGGTGAGTTTCAGGGCCTTGTGATCGTAGTCAAAGATACCCCCGTAGCTCGACCACGCGCGAGCTCAGGTCGGCGAGGCGGGCGGAGATGGCGTTGAGGCGTTCGGCTTCCATGATCTTGAATCTCTTTGTAATCTGTCAAAACAGGCGATTTTCTCACGCCTGGGGGATTTGCGCGGGATTGTGGCTCCGGCTGGATTCAGGCCGACGCAGTGGCAACGGTTCGCTGGGGCTTCAGGGCGCCAGCGGAGGCTGCGCCGTCCGGGCGGCCTGGGAGCGGTCAAACCAGGAAGTCTTCGATCAGCGCCGCGACGGCCGCCGGCTGGTCGTGGTGCAGCATGTGGCCGGCTTCCTCGACCCGGGCGCGCCGGCAGTCGGGCACTGCGGCCAGCCGCTGATGGAATTCTTCCAGCGTGAAGTCGCCGCGCTTGAACCAGCGCCCCAGGCTGTCGTCCGAGGCCTCGACCATCAGCGTCGGCGCCGAGATGCTGCGCCAGATCGCCTGCACCTCGTCGACGCGGTACAGGTGCGGGTTGACCACCTTGTGAGCCGCGTCGCCCAGCACCTGCCAGCGCCCCTCGGCATCCTGCGCCGACCAGTGCCGCGCCAGCCAGCGCGCCTTGGCCGGGGCTAGCCGCGGGTTGGTCTTCATCAGGCGCTGTGCCACGCCGTCCAGGCTGTCGTAGCGCGGCATGGCGAGCTCGCCGCGATCCAGCGCCTTGAGCTGGTCTATCCACTGGCCATAGCGGCCGGCGGCCTGTGCGGGCCGGGTCGCGGGCAGGCCGAAGCCTTCGAGGTTGACCAAGCGGCGGATGCGCTCCGGGCGCACGCCGGCATAGACCATGACGACGTTGCCGCCCATGCTGTGGCCGACCAGGTCGATCGGTTCGCCCGGCTTGCGGCCGAGTTCGGCGTCGAGCGCATCGAGCAGGAAGTCGAGGTCGGCCAGGTATTCGGCCGGCGACAGGTAATGGTCGAAGGGGCCGTAGTCGGCGAGCTCAGCACCCGCGGCCAGCGCGCGAGTCAGGCCGAAGCCGCGCCAGTCGGGCGAGACGATGAAGCGTTCGCGCTGCATCGCATCCACCACGAACTGGAACGAGGCCGAGACATCCATCCAGCCATGCACCAGCACCAGCGGTATCTCGTCCCGGCGGTGCTCGCCCCAGCTGCGGACATGGTAGCGCTGCTGACGGATGTGGATGAACTGGCTGCGGGAATGGCGGATTTCCTGGTACATGGGGCTCATTATTGCGGTTGGCGCCGCGTCTGCCGTTCCGGCATCGTGACAAAATCGGCTGCACGCTAGACAAGAGAGCAAAGACATGAACCTGATTCCACTGGGCACGAGCGATCTGCGCGTGACCCCGGTCTGCCTGGGCACCATGACCTTCGGCGAGCAGGTCGGCCAGGCCGACGCTCATGCCATCCTGGACCGCGCGCTCGAGCGCGGCATCAACTTCATCGACACCGCCGAGATGTACGCCGTCCCGGCTCGCGCCGAGACCTGCGGCGCGACTGAGACCATCATCGGCAACTGGCTGAGCAGCCGTCCCGGCGCTCGCGAGCGTGTCGTGCTGGCGACCAAGGTCGCCGGGCCCTCGCGCGGCATGCCCTGGATACGTGGCGAGCAGTCCGGGCTGACCCGGGCCGAGATCCTGGCCGCCTGCGACGGCAGCCTGCGCCGACTGCAGACCGATGTCATCGACCTCTACCAGATCCACTGGCCGGCGCGTCAGGTGCCGGCCTTCGGCAAGATCTACTACGACCCGGGCAAGGAAACGCCATGTGCCTCGATCCACGAGCAGCTCGACGCCCTGGCCGAACTGGTGCGCGCGGGCAAGGTGCGCGCGATCGGCCTCTCGAACGAGACGCCCTACGGCGTGCACGAGTTCGTGCGCCTGGCCGAGCAACACGACCTGCCGCGCGTCGCGACGGTGCAGAACCCCTACTGCCTGATCAACCGCACGCTCGAGAACGGCCTCGATGAGACCATGCATCGCCTCGGCGTTTCGCTGCTGGCGTACTCGCCGCTGGGCTTTGGCGTGCTGACCGGCAAGTACGACGAGACCGGCTTCGATCCGCAGCAACCCAGCACCGGGCGCATGGCGCAGTTCGAGTCGATGCGCAAGCAGCGCTGGGGCCGGCCCGAATCGCTGGACGCTGCGCGTCGCTACAACGCGCTGGCGCGCGAGCACGGACTCACGCCCACCCAGCTGGCGCTGGCCTTCTGCTACACCAAGTGGCAGGTCGCAAGCACCATCATCGGCGTGACCACGCTGGCCCAGCTCGACGAATGCGTGGACGCCTGGGGCGTCACGCTGGCTCCTGAGCTGCTGCAGGCGATCGACCAGATCCGCTGGGAACTGCGCGACCCTGCCGCCTGAACACTCCAACCTGACACCTGTTCCTCATGCTTGACTTCAACATCCTGGCCGCGGTCGTGGCCGCCTACCTGATCGGCTCGCTCTCGTTCGCCGTCATCGTCAGCCGGATCATGGGCCTGGACGACCCGCGCAGCTACGGCAGCAAGAACCCCGGCGCCACCAATGTGCTGCGCTCGGGCAGCAAGAAGGCAGCGGCCGCGACGCTGCTGCTCGACGCCGTCAAGGGCTGGCTGCCGGTCTGGGTCGTGTCGCAGTGGGGCGCGGGCTGGGGCCTGGGCGACGGCGCGCTGGCTGCCGTCGGCATCGCGGCCTTCCTGGGCCACCTGTTCCCGGTCTTCTTCCGTTTCAAGGGCGGCAAGGGCGTGGCGACCGCCGCCGGCGTGCTGATCGGCTTCGAGCCGCTGCTGGGCCTGGCCACGCTGGGCAGCTGGCTGTTCGTGGCGCTGGTGCTGAAGTATTCTTCGCTGGCTGCGGTCGTGGCAGCGCTGTTCGCTCCGGGCTTCTACATCCTCGCCAGCGGCGAGGGCTGGGCCTGGTACGGCAGCGCGCCGGTGGCGCTGGCCGTCACGCTGATGAGCCTGTTGCTGCTGTGGCGCCACCGAGGCAACATCAGCCGCCTGCTCGCCGGCCAGGAAGGCAAGATCGGCAGCAAGAAGTGAGGTTTTACAACTCGTTGCACCATCAAGGCCTGCGCTCCCGCCGGCTGGCCCGACAATGAACAGGACCTGTTCTTTTCTGCTTGTTCACATGAAGCACGCTTCCCCCATCGCCCGGCTGGCCGGTTTTTCTCTCGTCATCCTGTCCGCGCTGCCCGCGCAGGCCCAGCAGGAGACCGCTCGCGTCATCAGCAGCACGCCCGTGATGCAGCAGGTCCCGGTCACTCGCCAGGTCTGTCAGGACGAGGCGGTCACGCGTGGCGGCCAGAAGTCCGGCGCCGGCGCCCTGATGGGCACCATCGCGGGAGGCGCGATCGGCAACGCGATCGGCGAGGGCAGCGGCAAGGCCGCTGCCACCATGCTGGGTCTGGTCGGTGGTGCAATCCTGGGCAACAACATCGAGGGCGCCGCACCGCCCCAGACCCAGATGGTCCGGCGCTGCTACCCGCAGACCGACTACGAGAGCCGGATCAGCGGCTACAACGTGGTCTACGAGTTCGGCGGCAAGCAGTACAGCGCGCAGATGCCGACCGATCCTGGCCAGTATGTGCAGCTCCAGATCACGCCGATCGTGCCGCGCCAGCCTTCCGGCTATGGCTATCAGCAGCCGGGGTATTTCCGCTGAATCCCCAGGCCTCTCGCCGCCTTCTTCGAGTGCCCCGCTGCAAGCCCGGCATCCCGCTATCTGACAGGCGGATGCCATGCGTCTGACACAGTGGACCGACTACAGCCTGCGCATGCTGATGTACTGCGCCGTCCACCAGGAGCGGGAGCGCCCACCCACCGTCGGCGAGATCGCCGAGGCGCATGGCATTTCGCGCAGCCACCTGACCAGGATCGCCATGACGCTCGTTGCGGCTGGCCTGCTCGAGACCACCCGGGGCCGTGGTGGCGGCCTGCGCCTGCTCAGGCCAGCCGAGCGGATCGGCGTCGGCGAGGTGGTTCGCATGACCGAGACCGATTTCGACCAGGTCGAGTGCTTCGGCGCCGACAGCAACAGTTGCCACATCGTGGCCAGCTGCCACCTCAAGCATGTACTCGCCGAAGCCGTCTCCGCCTATCTGGCCGTGCTGGACGACTACACCCTGGCGGATCTGATCCGTTCAGCGCCCGATGGCCGCAGCATTCCCATTAGGCTGCCAGGCGCCAGCCAGGGCGTGAAGGTCCGCGCACAATAGACTCCCCAATCAATACCCTGACAGGACATGAAATCCTTGCGTGATCTCGGCGGCCTGGTCTACTCGACCGACAGCGGACGCATGTGCCCGGGTTGCCGCCAGCCCGTGGCGCAATGCCAGTGCGCCAGCCTGCGCGCCATTCCTGCCGGCGACGGCATCGCGCGCGTGCAGCGCGAGACCAAGGGCCGTGGCGGCAAGGCGGTTACGGTAGTGCGCGGCCTGGCGCTCGACGCCGAGGCGATCGCCGCGCTGGCCAAGCGCCTCAAGGCCGCCTGCGGCAGCGGCGGCACGGTCAAGGACGGCCAGGTCGAGGTTCAGGGCGACCATTGCGACAAGGTGGTTGCCTTCCTGCAGGCTGAGGGCTTCAAGGTCAAGCGCAGCGGCGGCTGAAGGCTGCCTGGCCTGTCAGACAGGCTTGGCGTGACTTGCATTCCCATCTGGTCTAGCATGGCCTATATGGGCCTGATCGCCCTGGACCAGGGAGGGAATGATGAAGACAGAACTGTTTCGACGAACGGCTGCTGCCTGTCTGCTGCTGGGAGGACTGGCGCAAGCAGCCGACATGCCGGCACGAAAGTCCGGCCTGTGGGAGATGGACAACCGCATCGAAGGCATGCCGTCGCACGGACCGATGCAGATCTGCATCGACCAGAATGCCGACAACATGGTCGAGCAGCGCAGCAGGCCGGGCGACAGGACCAAGCCCGACTGCAGCGTGATCGACGTCAAGCGCGCTGCCGACGGCCGCACCCGCATCCATACCGTCTGCAAGGTCGACGCCAGGACGACCGCCACCACCGACGCCATCGTCAGCGGCGATTTCGGCAAGTCCTACCGCAGCGACATGACGGTGCGCTATGCGCCGCCGCTCGAAGGCATGTCCGAGATGCGCATGGTCGCGCAGGGCAGGTGGCTGGGCGCCTGCAAGCCCGGCCAGAAGCATGGCGACGTGGTGATGCCTGGAATGCCGGGCATGACGGGGGGCGGCAAGAGCCTGCAGGACATGATGAACGACCCGCGCCTGCGCGAGCTCATGAAGCGGCAGGGGCAGGGGGACTGAGCGGGTCGTCCACCGGTTCAGGGCTGGGCAAGGTATAAGCTGGTCCCCGCCGGGCTCATGACGCCCTTGTCCACGGTCAGCAGGGATGCTCCCCTGCCGCCACTCCAGGTCGAGAGGTTGAAGCTCGGATAGTCGGCGTCGACTGGCACGATGCTGACCGCCTGCATCGACAGAGGCAGTCCCGCCGCGCACTGGCTGGGCGCCTGGCTGGCCGAGACGAAGAAGGCCTTGCTCGCGACGTTCTTGTCCGGGTTGTTGTCATTGGTGACCCGCTCTGCAATCAGGTGTCCAGACCCGTTGGGCGCGACCAGCAGCGCGGTCTCGACCGACAGGCCGATGCCGCGCGCGTAGAGGTCGGTCGATCCGGGCCTGGGCGCCAGGCCGGGGTTTAGGATGCCTCCTGGGCAGCCATCGCCCCAGCTGCCGCCTCCGATCTGGCGTGCCACGAAGCTCACCAGCCGGCCCATGCGGTCGCGGGTGTCCAGGTGGCTGTCGAACACGATGTTGAACAGGGGCGCCGGGGTCAGGA
>JBDLTM010000120.1:0-7341 GCA_039805805.1 Pseudomonadota bacterium
CGCCATCGTCACCCGACCGCAGGTGCTGCTGGCCGACGAGCCGACCGGCAACCTCGACAGCCAGCGCAGCCACGAGATCATGGAGCTGATCCAGCGCCTCAACCGCGAGCGTGGCATCACCGTGCTGATGGTCACGCACGAGGCCGACATCGCGGCCTACGCCGGGCGCATCGTGCGCTTCGTCGACGGCCGGGTCGAGCGCGACCATCCCAATCCGCACCCGGCCGGGCTGGCCGCCCCGGAGGTCAACGAATGTTCCTGACCACGCTGGTGCTGGCCTGGCGTTCGATCCGGCGTAACCTGCTGCGCAGCTTCCTGACCGTGCTCGGCATCGTGATCGGCGTTGCGGCCGTGATCACCATGGTCACGCTGGGTCAGGGCGCGACGCTGTCGATCCAGAACCAGATCGCCAGCCTCGGCAGCAACCTGCTCCAGGTGCGCCCCGGCCAGCGCCTGATGGGCGGTCCCGGCAGCAGCGGCTTCTTCGGGCCGTCCTTCCGCGAGGCCGACGCCGAGGCGATCGCGAGCCAGATCGGCGGCGTCCGCGCCGTCGCACCTGAGGCACGCACCAGCACCACGGTGGTGGCCAACGGCCGCAACTGGAGCAGCAGCGTGATCGGCAGCCACAATGGCTGGCTCTCGGTTGGCGGCTGGCAGATTCGGCAGGGGCGCGAGTTCAGCGCCGACGAGCTGCGCGCGGGATCTGCCGTCTGCCTGATCGGCGAGACGGTGCGGCGCGAGCTCTACGGCAGCCGCAGCGGCGTCGGCGAGCCATTGCGCGTGCGGCAGATGTCTTGCGAGGTGATCGGCCTGCTGGAATCGAAGGGGCAGGGCGCCTTCGGCAACGACCAGGACGACCTGGTGCTGCTGCCCATCAAGACGCTGCAGCGGCGCGTCACCGGAAACCTGCGCGTGCAGACGCTGCTGGTCTCGATGCAGGAAGGCAGCGACGCCATCCGGGTAAGCGCCGGCATCACCCAGCTGCTGCGCGAGCGGCGCAAGCTCGCCGACGGCGAGGACAACAATTTCAACGTGCTCGATACCAAGCAGCTGGCCGACACCTTGTCGGGCACGACCCAGGTGATGACCACGCTGCTCGGCGCGGTCGCTGCCGTCAGCCTGCTGGTCGGCGGCATCGGCATCATGAACATCATGCTGGTCAGCGTGACCGAGCGCACGCGCGAGATCGGGCTGCGGCTGGCGATCGGCGCGCTCGAGCGCGAGGTGCTGCTGCAGTTCCTGGTCGAGGCGGTGGTGCTGGCCTGCCTGGGTGGCCTGATCGGGATGGCGCTGGCAGCATTCGCCAGCTTCGGCCTGGCGCAGGTGATGGACATGCCCTATGTGTTCCAGCCCGGCATCAACCTGCTGGCCTTCCTGTTCTCGGCCGGCATCGGCGTGCTGTTCGGCTACTTCCCGGCCCGGCGCGCGGCCCGGCTCGACCCGATCGAGGCCCTGCGCCACGAGTGAGGGCTGGCCCGCGGACCGCCACTTGCCGGTTCAGAAGAACGCCTCGGCCTGCATCGAGACCGCGCCGCTCTCGAGCGTCACCCAGACCTTGAGCGGCTCGCCCGCGCCGGCGGCGGCGCAGTGCAGGCTGAGCGTCTGGCCCAGCAAGGCCGGGCTGACGCCGCGATAGACGAAGCGCCGCAGCGGCCGTTGCGCGATGTCCTGGGCCCATTGCGCCAGCAGCGTCGCGTTGAGTGGGCCGTGGATCACCAGGTTGTCGTAACCCTCGACCTGGCGGCAGTAGTCGAGGTCGTAGTGGATGCGATGGCCGTTGAAGGTCAGCGCCGAATAGCGGAACAGCTGCGTGCTGTCGGGCCGGTAGCTGGCGGACCTGATGCTTGCAGGGGGCGTGGGGCTGGCGACCGGCGCCGATCCCGGGCGCGGAGCCTCCTTGTAGACGATGTCGTGCAGTTCGCGCAATGCCAGCTCTCCGTCCTGGCTCAGCAGATGCTCGACCGTGACGAAGACCAGTTCGCCCGAGCGTCCCTGCTTGTGCTCGACCGACTGGATGCGCGAGCGCTTCTCGGCCGGCCTGCCCAGCCGCAGCGGGCGCAGGAAGTCCAGCGTGCCGCCGGCCCACATGCGGTTGGGCAGCGGCACCGGGGGCAGGAAGCCGCCGCGCGCCGGATGGCCGTCGCGTCCGAGCTCGGCCGGCGGCAGCCCCTCCAGGAAGTAGAGCCAGTGCCACAGCGGCGGCAGCGCGCTGTCCTCGACCAGATTGTCCTGGTCCAGGCCCAGCGTCGCCGCCATCAGGCGCGCGTGGCGCAGCGACAAAAGATCCTGCGAGAAGGTCTCGCGGCCGATCCAGCCTTGCAGATGGGTGATGTCCATGTAAAACCTCTGGCGCGACAGCATACACCGGCCCCCTACAATCGGGGCCAACTGGAGAAATCATGAGCATCAAGAGCGACAAATGGATACGGCGCATGGCCGAGCAGCACGGCATGATCGAGCCCTTCGAACCGGGCCAGGTGCGCCAGGTCGATGGCAAGAAGGTCATCAGCTACGGCACCAGCAGCTACGGCTACGACATCCGCTGCGCGCCCGAGTTCAAGGTCTTCACCAACATCCACAGCACGGTGGTGGACCCGAAGAACTTCGACGAGAAGAGCTTCGTCGACATCCACAGCGACGTCTGCATCATCCCGCCCAACAGCTTCGCGCTGGCGCGCACGGTCGAGTATTTCCGCATCCCGCGCAACGTCCTCACCATTTGCCTGGGCAAGAGCACCTACGCGCGCTGCGGCATCATCGTCAACGTCACGCCCTTCGAGCCCGAATGGGAGGGCTATGTGACGCTGGAGTTCAGCAACACCACGCCGCTGCCGGCCAAGATCTACGCCGGCGAGGGCTGCGCGCAGGTGCTGTTCTTCGAGAGCGATCCCGACGACGTCTGCGAGACCAGCTACAAGGACCGCGGCGGCAAGTACCAGGGCCAGCACGGCGTCACGCTGCCGCGCGCCTGACCGGACCTGTTCCAGGCATGAGCGCAGAGCAACTGCTGGGCTTCGGCCTGCCCGTCAGCGGCGAGCCCGAGCTGTCGCACCCCAGGCCCGAGCGCCTGCTGCGCGGCAACCCGCTGCGCGAGACCTGGAACGCGCTCGACGCGCCGCTCAACGGCGCGGGAGAACTGAGCAGCGGCGTCTGGCGCTGCGAGCCGGGCCAGTGGCGCATCGCCTTCGGCCCGACCGAGCAGGAGATCTTCACCGTGCTCGAGGGCCGCGCGCGCATTCACCGCGAGGACGGTAGCTTCGAGGAGGCCGGCCCCGGCCAGGCGATCCGGATTCCGCCCGGCTTCAAGGGGTCGTTCGAGGTCATCGAGCGGCTGACCAAGGTCTACGTCATCATCAAATAAGCGCCGCATGGCATGGAGTCGACGATCGGGACCGGTCTGAACGAGGTCGTTCTGGCCAGGGCGCTACAGCGGCTTACGGCTCGGCCTGCTCGGACCAGTGGAAACGGTGCAGGATGCGGTGAACGACAGGCGCCAGCATGATGCCCATGATCGCAATGAAGGCCAGTCCCGAGTACAGCGCGTAACAACCCGCAAACACCTTGCCTTCGGTGCTCATGTCTGAGGTTTTCACCGGCCCCATGCCACCCAGAAGCATGGCGGCATTCAAAAAGGCGTCCACCCAGGACATCTGTTCAAAGTACCGATAGCCGAGCATTCCCACAACCAGGGAAATGGCGATCAGCCCGGTGGCCACACTTGCATGCGCCAGCAGCCGCAAGGCAAAGACCGTGACCGGAATCGGAGGCACATCGCGCGGCTCGTAGATGAGTTTCATGGCAGCGCCGCAGGTCTGGATGAATCAATGTGCCAGCACGAAGTCGATGAAGCCGCGCTCGACCGAAGTCGACACCAGCCTGACCCGCAGCGACTGCCCGACCCTGAGCGCGGGCAGGTCGCCCTTGAGCCGGCCTTCGGCCGGAGGCTCGAAGATGCGCACCCAGCTGCCCTTGTCGCCCGTGCCGGTGACCAGCGCATCGAAGCGCTGGCCGACGCGGTCGTGCAGCAGCAGCGCGGCCTCCGACTTGCGCATCTGGCGCTCGACCTTCTGGGCGGCATCTTCCTGCGCGGTGCAGTGCAGGGCCAGTTCGTCCAGCTCGTCGTTTGAGTAGGGCGACCTGGCGCCCGCCAGCGCCGCCTTGAGCAGGCGCAGCGTGATCAGGTCCGGAAAGCGGCGGTTCGGTGCCGTCGAATGCATGTAGTCCTGCACCGCCAGGCCGAAGTGGCCGATCGGCGGACCATGAGGCCGCTCCACCACATATTCGCCCGACCCCATGAGCTTGACGATCACCAGCGACAGGTCGGGAAAGCGCAGCGGATCAGCCCGGTGCCGCTCGGCCAGGAAGGCTTCCAGCGCCTTGCCGTCGGGCTGGCGCGGCAGGGTTGTGCCATAGCCCTGCGCCACCTCGACGATGCGCAGCCAGCGCTCCGGCGAGCGAACCACGCGCCGCAGCGACGCGCTGCCCTGCGCCGCGAGGAAGCGCGCCGTGCAGCCGTTGGTGGCGATCATGAATTCCTCGATCAGCTGGCGGGCACGGTTCTGCGGCTGCTGGCGGATGTCGGTGATGCGCTCGCCCTGGAACAGGGCCCTGGGCTGGAAGGTCTCGAACTCGAGCGAGCCCTGCGCCCGGCGCAGCACGCGCAGCTTCTGGGCCAGCTCGTCCTGCAGGCGCAGCTGGGTGTTCATGCCCCGGATCTGGCGTGCCGGTTCGGGCAGGTCGGTTTCGCCCTCGATCCAGGCCGAGACCGCATCGTAGGCCAGCTGGACCTGGTTGCGCACCACGGCGCGGTAGAGAGAGGAGCTGACCAGGATGCCGTCGTCGCTGAACTCCATCTGGCTGACCAGGGCCAGGCGGTCCTGGCCGGGATTGAGCGAGCTCAGGTCGGTGCACAGGCGCTCGGGCAGCATCGGAAACACGCGAGCCGAGGTGTAGACCGAGGTGGTGTTGTGCCGGGCGTGCTCATCGATCGGCGAGCCCTTCTTGACCAGCGCATCGACATCGGCCACCGCCACGAAGACGCGGACTTCGCCCTTGGCCAGCGGCTCGATCGCGGTGAGCTGGTCCAGGTCGCGCGAATCGTCGTTGTCGATCGAGCACCACGGCAGCCCGGTCAGGTCGCGGATGCTGCTGTCGGACTCGGCGGCTGCCGCGCTGATCCGGGACAGCTGCTTCAGCACGGCGTCGGGAAACTCCGGCTCGAGTCCGCGGCTGAACATGGCCAGCGAAGCAATCGTCGACAGGTTGGCGCGATGATTGGACAAGGCACGCCGCATGGTTCCAGCTCCCGTAATGACTTGGCGCATTCTGCCTCCTGGCTGGAGACTTGTCACCCCTTCAAGGAAAGGGGCAAATCGTCCGTCTCGCGGTCACGCTTCGGGTTGGGCTTGCCTTGTTTCTGGCATCAGTTACCATTCCATCCTTGATTGGTTTTGGTCTCAAGTTTGAGACTATAGGTAAAGTGTCATGAGCTGGGATTCTTGGCTTGCATTCTTTGTCGCTTGCTGGGTGATCAGCCTTTCGCCGGGTGCGGGGGCGATCGCCTCGATGTCGTCCGGCCTGAATTTCGGTTTCCGGCGCGGTTACTGGAATGCGGTCGGCCTGCAGCTGGCGCTGATCCTGCAGATCGCCATCGTCGCCGCCGGCCTCGGTGCGCTGCTGGCTGCGTCCGAGCTGGCGTTTTCCGTCATCAAGTGGTTTGGCGTGCTGTATCTGCTCTACCTGGGCTGGAAGCAGTGGGTGGCGCCGCCTAGGGCGCTGGTCACCGAGCAGCTCGATTCACGCCGCAGCCGACCGCTCGCGCTGGTGCTGCGCGGCTTCGTCGTCAACGCCAGCAATCCCAAGGCCATCGTCTTCATCCTGGCGGTGCTGCCGCAGTTCATCGACACCAGCCGGCCGTTGCTGTCGCAGTACATGATCATGACGCTGACCATGGTGGCGGTTGACCTGCTGGTGATGGCGGGCTACACAGGGCTGGCGGCGCGCGTGCTGAGCCTGCTGCGCGAGCCACGCCAGCAGCGGCTGATGAACCGGGTCTTCGGCGGCCTGTTTGGCGCGGCGGCCGCCTTGCTGGCCACGGTGAAGCCGGCCGCACATTGACCTGGCTCATCACCAAATACCTCATGACGGCGGCAGTCGTCGTGCTGGTGTCCGAACTGGCCCGCCGCAGTGGCAAGCTCGGCGCCTTCGCCGCCGCGCTGCCGCTGGTGACCTTGCTCGCGCTGATTTGGCTCCAAGTCGAGCAGCAGCCGCCCGAGAAAATCGCCAGCTTTGCCCGTTACACCTTCTGGTATGTACTGCCGACGCTGCCCATGTTCCTGGCATTCCCCCTGCTGCTGCCGAGGCTGGGATTCTGGTGGACGCTGGGCGCGTCGGTGTTGATCACGGTGGGCTGCTTTGCGCTGTTCGCCTGGGTCTTGCGGCCCTTCGGCATCGAGCTGCTCTGAACGCAGCATTTTCCGGACGGCATACAGTTGCCTGGCGTGAGTTGCCCCGCCTGGCGGCGGCACAATAGCGGGCTTTCCCAGTCTTCCCTCATTCAAAGGAAAACATGATGGCCTTTGCCGACAATCTCAAGCAGCTCCCTCCCGTCACCCATCTGGCCGAGCTCCAGTTGATCGACGCCGTCGGCGCGCTCGCCGCCACGATCGAGAACAAGCCCGGCAAGGCCGGCTCGCTGGCGGTCTATAACGCACTGGCCGCCAGGCATGGCGGCATCGACGTCGCCGCCGCCCAGGAAGGCCTGGAGCTCTTCGCCGAGCACACCGTCGACGCGCGCGCCAATCCGGGCAAGCACCCCAACATCGATCGCCTGCTCGAGGTCATCGCCTCGGGCCAGGGCTATTCGGTCAAGCTGGTGCATGCCTGACCCTGCCCCGGGTCACGCAGCACCACGCTGCATCAGACCGCCATCGGCGCGGTCAGCGGCGCGTGGTGCCGGTAGCCCTGCAGGCTGAAGTCGCCCGGCTCGACCTTTTCCAGCCACTCGGGCTCGTATTGGCCCGTGACCGCGTAGTCTGGGATGCGGTCCGACAGCACGAGCTGCGGCGCCGGGTAGGGCTCGCGCGTGAGCTGTTCCTGCAGCATAGTCACATGGTTCTCGTAGACATGCGCGTCGCCGATGAAGTAGCTCAACCACTTCGGCCGGTAGCCGGTCAGGCGCCCGACCAGGTGCAGCAGCGCGGCGGCCTCGGTCAGGTTGAAGGGCGTGCCCAGGCCCAGGTCGTTGCTGCGGATGTAGAGGCAGAGCGAGATCTCGCGCGTGCCCGCGTTGGGCAGGAACTGGTAGAGCAGGTGACAGGGTGGCAGCGCCATTTCCTCCAG
>JBDLTM010000121.1:0-7341 GCA_039805805.1 Pseudomonadota bacterium
CTGCAGCGCCAGATCGCGCACAACCTGGAGCGCGTCGGCAGCCCGAAGGCCGAGTCGGCCAGGACGGCGATGCATGCGATCAACCCCGAGGTGCGCATCGATGCGCTGGTGCGCCGTGCCGACGACGCGCTGCTCGACGAGCTGCTGCCGACGGCTCAGCTCGTGCTCGACTGCACCGACAACTTCGCGACCCGGCACCTGATCAACCGCGCCTGCGTGCGGCATCGCGTGCCGCTGGTCTCGGGCGCGGCGATCCGCTTCGACGGCCAGCTCTCGGTCTACGATCCGCGCGATCCGAGAAGCCCCTGCTACGCCTGCGTCTTCCCCGAGACCGACGGCCTGGAGGAGACCCGCTGCGCCACCATGGGCGTGTTCGCGCCGCTGGTCGGCATCATCGGCACGCTGCAGGCGGCCGAAGCGCTCAAGATCCTGTGCGGCATGGGCTCGCGGCTGGTCGGCAAGCTGATGATGCTGGACGGCCGCGGCATGGACTTCCACACCATAGGCCTGGGCCGCAACCCGGAATGCCCGGTCTGCGGCGGCCGGCACTGAGGGCCGGGCTTCATTCCAGCACAGCGCGCGCGAGCTGCCCGTTCGGTCAGGGTCAGGCCGTCCTGCATCGCCAGCAGCCCCGGCAAACCCCATTCCCGCCGCTTAATGTCACTGCGCTGACCCGCGCAGCGATTAGCATCAGGGCCCATGACGAGACTGCAGCGACTATTCCCCTTCCTGCACTGGCCAAGGCCGAGCGCCCAGCTGCTGCGCGGCGAAGCCCTGGCCGGCCTGACCGTCGGCCTGATGGTGATCCCGCAGGGCGTGGCCTACGCCGCGCTGGCCGGCATGCCGCTGGTCACGGGCATCTACGCCTCGATGCTGCCGGCGCTGGTGGCTGTGCTGTTCAGCGCTTCGGTGCGGCTGTCGGTCGGTCCCACTGCGCTGAGCTGCCTGCTGATCAGCGCGGGCCTGAGCCAGCTGGCGGCGCCTGGCTCGGCGCAGTGGGTGGAGCTCGCGGTCTGGCTGGCCCTGCTGTCGGGCCTGCTGCAGGTCGCGCTCGGCTTCCTGCGCTTTGGCTGGCTGCTCAACCTGGTCAACGCGCCGGTGCTGATGGCCTTCACCCAGGCCGCCGCCATGCTCATCATCGGTTCACAACTCGCCAGCCTGATCGGCGTGCAGGCCCCCTGGCGCGAATGGCTCGGCTCGCCCGTCATCCACTGGGCCTCGCTGGCCTTCGGGCTGGGCAGCCTGGCGCTGCTGATGCTGGTGCGGCGCTGGAAGCCGGCCTTTCCCTCGGTGCTGCTGATCGTGCTGATCAGCGCCGGCCTTTCCCTCGGCCTCGACTTCGAGGCCAGCGGCGGCAGGGTGGTGGGCGCCCTGCCAGAAGGCCTGCCGGCGTTCTACCTGCCGGGCCTGCCCTCGCTCGACACCCTGGGCCAGCTGCTGCTGCCCACCCTGGTCATCACGCTGGTCAGCTTCCTGGAGACCGCGTCGAGCGCCAAGGTCGACAACGAGAAGCAGGGCAAGCGCTGGAACCAGGACCAGGACCTGATCGGCCAGGGCCTGGGCAAGATCGCCTCCGGCCTGTGCGGCGCCTTCCCGACCAGTTCGTCGTTCTCGCGCTCGGCGCTCAACCTCTACGCAGGAGCAAAGACCGGCTGGGCCACGGTGTTCTCGGTCGTGGTGGTGTTTGCCGCGCTGCTGGTCTTCACGCCCATCCTGCGCCATGTGCCGCAACCGGTGCTGGCCGCCATCGTGGTGGTGGCGGTGCTGGGCCTGATCAAGCCGCGCGAATTCCTGCGCCTGTGGCGCATCTCGCGCATCGAGGCCGGCATCGCGGGCAGCACCTTCCTGATCACGCTGCTGGCGGCGCCGCAGCTCTACTGGGGCGTGCTGGCCGGCGTGCTGATGGCACTCAGCCACTTCCTCTACCAGCGCCTGCACCCTCGCATCATCGAGGTCGGCCAGCACCAGGACGGCAGCCTGCGCGACCGCCACCTCTGGACTCTGCCGCCGCTGGCCAGCCACTGCTACGCGCTGCGCATGGACGCCGCGCTCGACTTCGCCTCCGCCGCGGAATTCGAGCGCGCCATCGTCGAGCGGCTGACCCAGTTCCCGGATACCCGCCATGTCTGCCTGTTCGCGCAGCCGATCAACCGCATCGACGCCACCGGCATCGACGTCTTCCTGAAGGTCAGCGCCCAGCTGCAAGCCCATGGGATCACGCTGCACATCAGCGGCATGAAGCTGCCGGTGGAGAAGGCCTTGCACAAGGCCGGCTGGCGCAGCGAGGGCTCGCAACTGCTGTACCGGACCGAGCAGGAGGCTGTCCTTGCCCTGGCCCGGCTCAGGCCAGAGGCAGACGACATCGCGGCAGCCGCGATCTGACCCATCGCCGGGCGGCCGGGACGCAGGCTTCAGGCGCCGACGATCCAGCCCTCGAGCGGATCGAACTCCGGCAGCCCCCAGCGCGGATGGCCTCGCTGGCGCTGGCGCAATGCCCACGCCGCCTGCAGCAGGCACAGCAGCGCGTCGAGCCGGTCGCCGCTGGCATCTGCCGCCAGTTCGGACTGCTGCCGGGTTGACAGTTCCAGGCTCAAGCCCGCACCACGCAGCAGCGCCGCCTCGCCCGCGAGCAAGGCCTGCAGCAGCTGCTCGCGCGCCTGCAGTCGCCCGGGCGTCTGCTTCGCCTTGTCATCGCTCTTGTAGCTGCGTGCGCCGAGCACGGATCGCGCCAGCAGGCCCGGATAGGCCTCGAGAGCGATGCGTTCCGGATCGGCCTCGCGCAGGCCTGGCAGCGACACGCCAGCATCGAGCAGCAGCGGCACGCCCGCGTGCAGCATGAAGGCGACGGGCGGATTGACCCATTTCATGCTCGGGCTCGAGCTGGCCGGCCGGTCGGTCGCGCGGTGCGCGAACTTGGTCCCGACGGGGCGCGCGGCACAGAAGGCCGCGAAAGCGGCGCGGACCTCGTCGCGCCCCAGCGCCGCGTAATGCCGCATGCAGGCCAGCCAGTCGCTTGGCCAGCCCAGCGCCTCGACCAGCTCCCTGGGCAGGCCGAACGGCAGGTCGAAGCCTCCGGTCCAGCGGCCAGGCTGCGCCAGCCGCGCCGCGAGGGACGGCAAGGTCTCGAAGGTCTCGATCCGCTCCAGCCCGATGCGGTCGCCGTCGAGCCGGCCGATCGCCAGCACCACCGGCTTGCGCCGGCTCGGCGCGCTGCTGAAGTCGCAGCCCCAGAGCTCGGGGCTCATGTGGTCGATGGCAGGATCAGGCGCGGCCGATGATGGACGCGGTCGCCATCAGCTCCTCGAGCAGCGCCAGCGACACCTTGCCCGAGACCGAATAGGGATCGAACTCGGGCTTTTCGGAGTACTTGAGCACGATCGAGGTGTTGAGCTTGCTCAGGTTGACCTGGCCCATGGTCCAGCCCCCGAAGCGCCGCTCGCTGATCTCCTCGTAGTGCAGCAGCTCGACGTCCTGGTGGCGCGGATCCTCGATGATCTGGTTGTAGAGGCGATTGACCGCCTGGCGGCCGCCCTCGATCGCCTGCAGGAACACGCCGCCGCCGTAGCAGAGGATGCCGGTGATGCCATTGTGCAGATTGTGCTGCCTGGCCGAGGCCAGGATGGCTTGGATCGCATCGGCGCTCTCGGGCTGCACCGCACGGCTCACGTACAACAGTCGCACCAGCATCTTTAGCTCCTGCGGGGAATCAGGGAAAGGAATTCGCGGCGCAGGTCGCTGTCCTTGAGGAAGACGCCGCGCATCACCGAGTTGATCATCTTGCTGTCCATGTCCTTGACGCCGCGCCAGGCCATGCAGTAGTGGCTGGCCTCCATCACGATCGCCAGGCCATCGGGCTGGGTCTTCTCCTGGATCAGGTCGGCCAGCTGGACCACCGCCTCTTCCTGGATCTGGGGCCGGCCCATGATCCACTCGGCCAGGCGCGCGTACTTCGACAGGCCGATCACGTTGGTGTGCTCGTTGGGCATGACGCCGATCCAGATCTTGCCGATCACCGGACAGAAATGGTGGCTGCAGGCGCTGCGCACCGTGATCGGGCCCACGATCATGAGCTCGTTGAGGTGTTCGGCATTCGGGAACTCGGTGATCGCAGGCGCCTTGACGTAGCGGCCGGCGAACACTTCCTTGAGGTACATCTTGGCCACGCGGCGCGCGGTGTCGCCGGTGTTGTGGTCGTGCTCGAGGTCGATCACCATGCTGTCGAGCACGCCCTTCATCTTGTCGGTGACCTCGTCGAGCAGCGCCTCGAGCTCGCCCGGACGGATGAAGTCGGCGATGTTGTCGTTGGAGTGGAAACGCTGCTTGGCAGCCTGCAGGCGTTCACGGATCTTGACGGAAACCGGGGTTCCTTCGTCCTGTCTGGCGTCGGTCATGTCTTCTTGCACTTTCATGAGCATCGCTCCATGCTAACACCCCGGGCCCTGCCCTGATCACTGCGGGGTGATCCCGCCCTAGTAGCGCTGGCCGAGCAGGAACAGCGCGGTCCGCATGACGCCGAACGCAATCCGGTCGAACAGTCGCTGGTGCCAGGGCCGCCGGCGCAACTGCTCGTACTCGATGCGCTCGCCAGCCGTGTTCATCAGGTGGTCGAGCCGCTGCCACAGGCTGCGCGCGAAGGCCTGGTCCCGGGTGACGACATTGGCCTCGCGCGCCAGCAGCAGGCTCAAGGGGTCGAGGTTGGTCGATCCCACCGTCGCCCAGTGGCCGTCGACCACCGCCACCTTGGCGTGCAAGGCGCTCGGCGCGTACTCGTGGATCTCGATGCCCGCCTGCAGCAGCCAGTCGTAGACCGGGCGGGCCGCGTGGTACTGCAGGAAATGCTCGTAGCGGCCCTGCAGCAGCAGGCGCACCCGCACGCCACGCGCAGCGGCCAGCGTGAGCGCCCGGCGCAGCTTGCGCCCCGGGATGAAATAGGCATTGGCGATCACGATCTCGCGCCGCGCCTGCGCGATCGCCTTCAGGTAGGCGCGTTCGATGTCATGGCGGTGCTGCACATTGTCCCGCAGCAGCAAGGCGGCCTGCTGCGCCCTGTCACCTGGCCGTTGACCGTCGGGCTGCCAGTGCAGCCGGCCAGAGCGCAAGGCCCGCCAGGCGGCCCTGAACTCGTGCTGGCGCGCCCGGCTGACCGCCTGCATGCGCCACCAGAGCTGCTCCATGCTCTCGAGCATGTCGACCACCAGCGGCCCGCTGACCTGCAGCGCGTAGTCGAGCCGGGGGCGCTCGAGCCGGCCCAGCGCCACATCGTCATGGTCGTCGATCAGGTTGATGCCGCCGCAGAAGCCCAGCGCCCCGTCGACGACGCAGAGCTTGCGGTGCAGGCGGCGCCAGCGGCTCGGGATCAGCAGGCCGGCACGGCCCAGCGGGAGGAAGGTCCGCTGCTGCACCCCTGAGCGCTCGAAGCGCTCGCGCCAGGCCTTGGGCAAACTGGGCGTTCCCACGCCATCGACCACCAGCCGGACCGTGACGCCACGCAGCGCGGCGCGCTCCATCGCCTCGGCCACCTGCAGCGCGCTGCCGGCGAACTCGAAGATGTAGGTCTCGACATGGACCAGTTCGCGGGCGCGCTCGATCGCCGCCGCCATGGCCGGAAACAGTTCGGCGCCGCCCTCGAGCAGGTGCAGGCGGTGGCCGCCGCGCAGCGGTGACTTCACGCCCGGCTCCCGCAGCCGCCCTTCATTCGAAAGCCAGCTCCGCGATCAGCGGCAGGTGATCCGACAGCCGCGCCCACTGGCCGCCATGCGGCACCTGCGCCGACCTGGGCTGCAGGCCGCGCGCATAGATGCGGTCCAGGTGCAGCAGCGGCAGCCGGGACGGATAGGTCGCATGGCGGATGTTCTCGAAGGTGCGCAGGCCCAGGCCCGCCATCGCCTGGTGCAGTCGCTCGCCCCAGTCGTTGAAGTCGCCCGCCACCACCAGCGGCTCGTGGCGCGGCACCTCGCGCTCGATCATGGCGCCAAGCTGCTGCACCTGGCGCTCTCGGCTGGCATGGATCAGGCCCAGGTGCACCACCACCACATGTAGCGGAACACCCCTGACGTCGAGCTGCACATGGAGCAGACCGCGCTGCTCGAAGCGGTGGTCCGACACGTCGTGATGCCCGTGCCCGAGCACCGGCCAGCGCGACAGCAACGCATTGCCATGCTCGCCATGGCGGGTGACGGCGTTGGTGCGGTAGACCGAATGGTAGCCGGGCGGCGCCAGGTGCTCGGCCTGCCCGGCCTGCGGCCAGTGCGCGAAGCGGCGCTGCATCTGACGGTTGAAGCCGCGCACCTCCTGCAGGCAGACGATGTCGGCGTCGAGCCCGCGCACCGCCTGCTGCAGGTTGTGGATCTCGAGCCGGCTCGCAGGGCCCAGGCCCTGCACGCCCTTGTGGATGTTGTAGGTCACGACGCGCAAGCTGCTCATGCGGGAAATCATGCCACGGACGCGCTGGCCGTGGTGCTGCCGGACGCCGTAAAATGCACGATTGCTGGCAATGTCACCGGCATTGCTGAACGAACACTACCCAAGACAAAGGTTGAAGAAGATGACCGCAGTTCCCTCGATGTCCGACCGCGACGGCAAGATCTGGATGGACGGCCAGATGGTCGACTGGCGTGACGCCAAGGTTCACGTCCTGACCCACACCATGCACTATGGCTGCGGCGCGTTCGAGGGCGTGCGCGCCTACAACACCGTCAACGGTCCGGCCATCTTCCGCCTCGCCGAGCACACCGAGCGCCTGTTCAACAGCGCCAAGATCCTGCGCATGAAGGTGCCCTTCACCCAGGATCAGCTCAACCAGGCCCAGCTCGACGTCATCCGCGAGAACCAGCTCGAGAGCGGCTACATCCGTCCGCTGGTCTGGATCGGCGACAAGAAGCTGGGCGTCTCGCCCAAGGGCAACACCATCCACGCCATGGTCGCGGCCTGGGCCTGGGGTGCCTACCTGGGCGAGGAAGGCATGAAGCGCGGCATCCGCGTCAAGACCTCGAGCTACACCCGCCACCACGTCAACATCACCATGACGCAGGCCAAGGCGGTCAGCAACTACACCAACTCGATCCTGGCCAACATGGAAGCCACCGACGAGGGCTACGACGAGGCGCTGCTGCTGGATTCGGCCGGCTTCGTCTCGGAAGGCGCGGGCGAGAACATCTTCGTCATCAAGAACGGCGTGATCTACACCCCCGACCTGTCGGCCGGCGCGCTCAACGGCATCACCCGCAACACCGTGTTCCACATCGCCAAGGACCTGGGCCTGGAGATCGTGCAGAAGCGCACCACCCGCGCGTCTTCCTCGACGTCGCCAAGACCGGCTCGGCCAAGTGCCCCTACTGCGGC
>JBDLTM010000122.1:0-7262 GCA_039805805.1 Pseudomonadota bacterium
CAAGCCGTATTGGAGGCACAGGCGCAACTCGAGCATATGGCGTCGGCGCAGGGCCTGGCGCGGCAGAAAGCCGAAGAGGCCCTTCTGCGCACCGGACAGGCGCGGGACGCCTTGGCTCTGGCCCAGCAGGAAGCCACCCGCAAACTCCTGAACGAGCAGCTTCAGACCACCACTGCCTCGGCCCAGCAGCAGGCCCAGGCTCTGGAGCGGGCTCTGCAAGAGGAAGCAAAACTGGCCGAACTCCGCCGTGCCGCGGCCGAGGTGATGATCCAGGAGAAAGCGGTCAGAGAACTCGACCGCCTAGACCGTGCCGTCCGCGAAGCCGAAATCAAGCGACAGGCCGTGGCCACTCGTCTGCGGTTTGCGCTGGATACGGGCAAATTCCTGGACGTCGTGTCGGCTAGCGGCACGCAGCAGATCTCCGGCCAGACCGAACTGCTGGTGGATGCCGATGTGTCGCTGCTTCTGCCCGGCCTCGGCAGCCTGACCATCACCCCGGGTGGTGAAGACTTGGTCGGACTGGCTCGAGAGCATGAAGATGCCTTGCAAGTCTTCAGACAGCAGTTGTTGCTGCTGGGGGTGACCGATCTGGCTCAGGCCCAAAACCGCCTGCAATCGTGCAAGTCATTGGCTGGACAGATCCAGCTGGCCGAGCAGGCCTTGCTGATCGTTGCCCCCAAAGGCGTAGCTGATCTGCGAGCCCAGCAAGAGCTGGCGACGGTCCAGATCCAACAGATCCAGCAAGCCATGGATCGCCTGCCTGCCGCCAGTTTGCAGCCGGTGATGGCCTTGGACGAAGCGCAGCGCGAACTGGATTCCGCGTTGGCCTTGGAAACACTCGCACAGAAGGCCTTGAACACCGCGGATCTGGATTGCGCCAAAGCCTTGAGCCGACGGGACCAGGCTACCCAGGAACGCGATGCGGCCCTGGCCGTCATGGCCGACCCGCAGCGCATGACAAAGCTAGCCCAGGCTCAGGAAGACTGGTTGGCCAATCAGGCCAGCCTGCTTGCCTTGTCCACCCGCGTGGCGAACCAGCAGGCCCAATGGGAGGCGGCCAACCCGGGCTTCATTGACCAGGACATCCAGCGATTCCGGCAAAGCCTGGAAAGCATGCGGCAGGCACAGGTGAAGCGCCGTGAGGACATGCTGGTGCTTCAGAACACGCTGGAGCTGGCGGGGGCCCAGGGGCTGGACGAGCAACGACAGCAGCTGCAGAGCAAACTGACCTTCGAGCGCAAGCGGCATGAAGAACTGCAGCGCCGAGCTCAGGCTATCAGCCTGCTGTGTGACAAGCTGGAATCCAAACGGCAAGCCACCCTGCAGCGGCTGCAAACGCCTCTGCTGCAGCGGATGAGGCACTACCTGCAACTGCTGTTCCCAGGCTCCACCATGGAAGTGGATGACAACCTGGCGCCGCAAAAGCTGCTCCGAAACCGGACAACTGGAACGGAGCAGATCGATACGGTGGAGGCTCTCAGCTTCGGCTCACGCGAACAGCTTGGGCTCATCAGCCGCTTTGCCTACGCGGATCTGCTGGCCCAGGCCAACCGCCCGACCCTGCTGATTCTGGACGACGCCCTGGTCCACAGCGATGAAGAGCGGCTGTCGCAGATGAAACGCATCCTGTTTGATGTCGCCCAGCGGCACCAGGTGCTGCTGTTCAGCTGTCACCCGAATGCCTGGAGAGATATCGGGGCCCCCATGAAAACCCTCTGACAATGGGCGTGTACAGGCCCCGTCGATTCAGACCGCGAACTCGTCCAAGGACTTGCCAGCAGCCAGCGCCTCGTTGATCCAGTTGGGTCGCTTGCCTCGACCAGACCAGGTCTGCTGGGTGACGGGGTTGCGGTACTTGGCTGCAGCCTTGACGCGATCGCGCTGCGCAGACTTGCCACCGGATGCAAGATCCTCGATTCGGAGGTCGTATTCGCGCATGGTGGCCCTGATCTCGGACAGGATTTGCGCGCGCAACTCCTTCTGCATCGCCTCGATGCGGGCGTTGAGTTCGTCGCGTTGCTTAATCAGTTCCTGCAGTGTCGTCATGTGTTTGATGGAGAATTTGCTTTGTGTTTCAGGAGATTACATCATAATCGACCAGGTCATAATTCCAGCGCTCCTTATTTTTCAGGTCTGACTTGATCATATCAATGATTCAGGTATTGGCAGGCGAGTGCAAGGAATCGGACAAGTCCACCATTCGCTGGTGAAGTTCGGGTTCCAGGCGCAGGGAGACCGGCGACTCCTGAGCTTGCCGTGCCCAAGCTCTGGACGCACGTGCCGAATTCGCCGTTGGCCCAGAGCGTCAGGGTCTGGCTGTGCGATCGGCGTCCCATCTCACCACTCCGCCTCGTGGATCGACTCGAGGCTGTCACGCTCGCCGAGTCACAGCTCGAGTCCGACCGCTGCGCACCAGCCCAGCAGCTGCCTGAAGCTCAGCCAAGAACTACACGGAACAGGGGCAAGGCAGACAGTTAATTTCCTAACATCCAGGCCGGGCAGCGGCTACCGCTGCAGCCCGCGCTCGGGCGTGATCGCCGCCCCGCGCTGGTGACGCTCGATCGTCTCGACCGCGCTGGTCTTGTCCTGCCGGGCCGCGACGGCCCGCGCGGCCATGTCTTTGTCGTTGGTGTAGATGCGCAGTTCGTGCGATGCCCGGGTGACGCCCACGTAGAAGCTGCGGTCGCCGAACACCCTGGCCATGTTCTCGAGCGCCCGGGTCTGCTTGCGTTCCCCCTCGGTGTGCGGTGCCCGGATGTGGAAGAGGGTCCGGTACTGGGTCGAGCCCTGCGAGGCATGCACCGTCTGGGCGTAGGCATGGTCCCAGTGCCGGTTGCGTGACAGATCGAGCTGATGCCGGGTCGTCTCCTGGCCCTGCCTGAGCTCCAGCGTCACCTGCTGGCCCGCCACGGCCACGACGCGCGCGACCTCGCCGTTCCTGAATTCGCCCTCGTTGCGGGTGAAGCGGATCAGGTCGCCTCTGGCGAGCTCGCGCTGATCCGCCTCGTAGACCTCGATCTTGCTGTGCCGCCTGGGCTGCCAGGCCATCTGCGAGCCGTCCTCCTTCTGCAGCATCACGGTGCCTTGGGGACCATCCACGGCAACCACCCGCATGTAGTCGCCCTTTCTGGCGGCGATCTGCTGGTAGTCCCGTCCGAAACGCACCACGTCGCCCGCCTGGTAGTACTGGGCCTCCTTCTGCATCACGCGCGTCCAGCCCTTGGACACATAGATCTCCCGGCGGTCTTCCTGCTCCGACAGCTCGCCCCGCAGTTTCAGTCCTGCCCGCACGCCGTCGTTGATGGCCTTGCGGTCCTCGTTGTAGGCGGTGATGACCAGGGTGCGCTCGCGCTCGGCTGCATCGAGCTTGAGGATGTCCTCGACCACGGCGGCCACCAGCTTGCCCTGGTCGCCGGCGGACGGCTCGCGGATCTCGCGGATCATGCCGGCCTGGTCCATGGACGCGAAGGCGCGCGCGTTGTGCCTGAGCGCCATCTGCGTCGGACGCTGGCCGCTCTCCAGCCCGTCGCGGCCGGTGATGATGTCAACCGCCTGCTTGAGCTCGGCAGTCTTCTGCCGGTTGATCTCGGTCATGTAGGCGGTATCCAGCCCGGCCCGCTGGGCCAGCTCGAAGGGCTTGCCAGCCTCGACACCCTGCAGCTGCAGCGTGTCGCCCAGGTAGACCACCTTCGCCCCGGCCTTCTCGGCCATGTGATCGAGCCTGGCCTTCTGGCGCTGCGACAGAAATGACGACTCGTCGACGATCCAGACTTCGGCCTTGCGCTGTAAATCGGGCGCGTACTGGCGGGCGAACTCGATGTCCTTCTGCAGCTGCTGCTCCTTGAGCTGGAACATCGAGACGGTTTCCGTGCCGATGCCCGTCTCCCTGGCCAGCACCTTGCTGGCCGCGCCGGTCGGTGCCATGCCGCGCACCGTGTAGCCCTGCTCCTGCGCCAATTCGCGCAGCGCCCGCAGCATGGTGGTCTTGCCCGTGCCGGCCAGGCCCTGAACCCCCACGTAGCGGTCCTCGCTGGTCAGCACCTTGCTGATGGCTTCCTTCTGGCCCTCGCTGTACCTGAACCCCTGCCGGCCCTCGGCCTGCGCGATCCGCACGGCCACAGCCTCGGGCGACATCATCCGCGGCGTCATTCCCTTCTGGGCCTGCACCTGCTCGAGCGCCCAGGTTTCGCTGCCCAGCATCTTCTTGGTCGTGAAATGGCCATCGGGCAGCTGTATTAGGTCGCCGCCCCTGACCAGCTGCTCGAAGGCCTGCCTGACTTGCGTCGCGGAGACACGCCCTGCCCCATGCTCGATCGCCACCGCCATGAGGTCGTTGCGCGACACCACGGCCTCGCGCTCGATCAGGTGGGCGGCGGCAAAGGCCATCGCTTCCCGACCCGTGAGGGCATCCGTTCGGCTCACGCCGCCTTGCGCTCGCTGCGCATCAGCCCTGGCCTGGATGGCGCCGAAATCGATTCCGATCTCCGCGGCCCGTTCCTTCCAACCGGTCAGCAGGCTCTCGTGGTCGACGTCGACCTTCCGGGCACGGGTCTTGAGGGTGGCGGCCTCCCTTTGCTCGGGCGTGGCGTCCTCGATGGCCACGCCCTGGGACTTGAGCTCGGCGATGATGTCGGCCCGGCGCTGGCTGAAGTGCTCGATCTGTGCACGGCTGATGCCGGCAATCTCGAAGTTGCCCTTCTCGTCGCTGCGGCTGAGCCCGTAACCGAGCGCCTGCAGTCGCTCGGCCAGCTCGGCGTTGTAGATGGCGCCGATCACCCGCTGCGCACTGTAGATTTCCTCGTTGGACAGCGAGCGCCACTGCCCGTCCTCGCGCCGGGTCGCGTTCATGATGACGGCGTGGGTGTGGGTCTGGGGGTCGAGGTCGCGACTGGTGTTGTGACGGAACATGGCAACCGTCACGTTGCCGGTCGCGACCGATTCGGTCCTGCCGTCAGCGGTCTGCCTTGTCCGGGTCAGCTCGGTTTCCAGGTAGGACAGCGCCTTCTTCACGGCCGCCTCGTGGGCCTCGCGCACCTCGCGCTGGCCATGGACCTCGGCCAGCAGCGACACGCTCTTGGGGGCCGAGAAGGTCAGGTCAGTGCCTGGCCGGTGCTCGCGCTCCTTTTCGCCGGTCTGCTCGTTGCGGACCCACTTGCCCAGATCCTGGCCATCCACCCGGCCATCGAGCAAGGCGAAGAAGGCCTGGCTGTCCACCTGGCCGGAAAGGCCCAGTTGCCCGGCCCCCTTGCCGAACCATTCGGACTGCTCCAGGCCCTCGTCCTTCGTGTAGTAGTTGTCGGCCGAGAAGTAGTGCAGCGCCTGCCTGGCGCTGCCCACGTTGTGCATGCTGATCATCCTCTTTCCCTCGCGCCGGCAGCCGGCAGCTCGAAAGACCTGACGATGGGCGGATAGCAGACCCCCAGGTCGGCCGCGCAGCCCTGGGCACTGGCCGTGAGCCTGACGGCCTGGCTGGCACCCGACAGCCGGACCCTCACGGTCAAGCGGTCGCGGTAGTAGCGCATCGGCTGCCCCATGGCCGGGTCGAAGCGCTCCAGCGCTGGCGGCAGCTCGACTGCCGCCACGGTGACGGCGGGATGGCCAGTGCTGAAGGTGAAGCGGTCGCGGTAGAGGTGGTAGCCCGGTGCGATGAGGTATTCCAGCTCGACCACGTCGGGCGCAATCCTGCGCGCCGAAATCCTGAAGGCCTCGTCGGGCTGCAGCAGGTCGGCCCGGGCCCGGGCCTGAGCCCGGCCGCAGAGCTGCGCGATCGGGATAGCAACGGTCACCAGCCAGGTTCGTCTTCTGAAGTTCATGCCTGATTTCCTCACAAGGCATCGGCAAGCGGGTTGGGTCTCGTGCCTCCGAGGCCGGTCTCCGGCTGGTCTGGGTCAGCAGCGGACCGGGCAGGAGAAACGCAGGCCGCCGCCGGCACGGTGGCCGCAGTCGCCTCCGGCTTGAAGCTGATCGAGAAGCCCTCGCGCTCGATGAAGCCCTCGGCCTGTTTTTCACTCGGCATGTAGTCGTAGCTGACCCGGGCAATCGGATAGTCGCCCGGTATCACCAGGTAGCCTGTCATGTCGGGCAGGGTCAGGATCTCGGACGACAGCACCAGGTCGCGCATCGAGCGGCGCGCAAACACGCTCACGCCGTCGCGTTCAGGGCTCAGGCCGTAGCTCAGCGTTTCCTCCTTCTCGTCCACCTCGGCCTGGCCCATCAGGTCTGCCAGCAGCTTGGCTGCGGCGCCATCGGTGACGCGCAGCAGCAGCTTGGTCTGGCAGCCGGAGATGATGGTCTTGGCCAGGTCGTGGCCGTAGATCTCGTAGAGCTGGGAGAAGTCCTGCACGCCGAGTACCATGCACAGTCCGTACTTGCGGGTGTTGGTCAGGGCCAGCTTGAGGATGTCGAGTTTCTGCAGCGTGGGCAGCTCGTCGATGCAGAACCAGAGGCGCTCGCGGTGCACCGGCTCCAGGTCGAGCACGGCCTTGATCGCCGTGTCGATCCACAGCGACAGCACCGGCTTCAGGGCCTCGCGCATCGACTCGCGCGCGGTGATGAACATCCAGGAGTCGCTGTCCTCGTGGATCCAGTTGCGGATCGAGAAGGGCTCGCCCGCATCGGGCAGGAAGCGGAAGGATTCGAGCTGGTTCTGCACGGTCATCTTGAGCGACATGCCAGTGCGCTCGGTGGTCGGGTCCACGTAGCTAGCGCCCGCCGTTCCCTGCAGCAACTTGTGCAGGTCCTCCAGCTTGCTCCTGGCAATCGCGTTGTAGAGCTCGCGGTTCGTGCGTCGCCCCTTCTTGCCCAGCACCGCGATCACGTCCTTGAGCAACATTCGACCGGCATGGGCCCAGAACGGGTCGGACGCGGCCGGATCCGGAATCAGTCCGTTGGCGATGTTGTCGTAGTGGTAGTCCTTGGAGATCTCGCTCCAGACGTTCCAGTTCGGGCTGCGGCTGTCGAGCGGGTTCATCAGGATGTCCTTGCCTTCGCGGTAGAAGGCCTGGGTGAACTCCCCGGTCGGGTCGTACACGATCATGCGCCTGCCTCGGGAACGGACCTGCTTCATCAGCGCGAAGAACTGCTGCGACTTGCCCGTGCCCTGCGCGCCGGCCAGCAGCGTGTGCAGGGTTTCCGATTTCTGCCGCATCGGCACGCCGGCGATCTCGTAGGGACTGGCCTCCTCGCGCTGGCGCACCAGGGTCGCCAGATCATTCCCCTCGACCAGCCTGGCGCCGCGCAGCTGCCGGTCCTGCATCTTGGCG
>JBDLTM010000123.1:0-7130 GCA_039805805.1 Pseudomonadota bacterium
GAGGTACGCGACGCGGGCAGACTGGGTGATGCTGCGGCTGGCGTTGTCGAGATCAGCGCGTGCCTTGTCTTCCAGCGCCATGGCCTCATTGACACGGTTCTGCAACGCGAAGCCTGCGAATAGCGGCAGATTGAAGTTCAGGCCTATGCTCGCGCCATTGACATGGCTCATGTTGGTGTTGGCGTTGTTGCCGTTGTTGAGCGTGCGGTTGAGTCCGGCCACCGCATCCAGCGTGGGTTTCTCGCCAGCCTTGGCTCTGACGACTTCCAGCCTGGCGACCTCGAGCGCGATCCTGGCCTGGCGGATGGCAGGGCTTTCATTCTCGGCACTGGCCACCCACTGTTCGATCCCTGCCGGAGTCGGTTCAGGGATGGTGGATCCGGGTTTGAGCGGCCAGGGCGCCGCGCCGGTTCGGCCGGTCAGGTTGTCGAGCGCGATCTGCTTGACACGCAGGTCGTTTTCGGCGGCGATTTCCTGTGCCGTCACCAGGTCGAAGCGGGCCTGCGCTTCGCGCGTGTCGGTGATGGTGGCGGTGCCGACCTCGAAGTTGCGCTTGGCCGAGGCGAGCTGCTCTGCGACGGCGGCCTTCTGCGCCCGCACGAAGGACAGGCTGTCCCGTGCGCCGAGGACGTCGAAATAGCCCTGCGCGACGCGCACGATCAGGTCCTGCTCGGCCGCTTTGAGTTGCTGTTCGGCCAGCAGAGCCTGCTGTTCGCCCTGGCGGTAGCTGGCCAGGTTGGCCGGGCGATAGAGCGGCTGAGACAGGTTGATGCCGGCGCTCTGCGTGCTGTATTCGCGCGGGTTGGTCGCGGATTCAGCGGCCGTCGTGTTGTCGAGATGGGTGCGCGATGCGGCCGCCGTCAGATTCGCAGACGGCAGCACACCGGCGCGTGCCTGCGCCGCCTTGGCCAGGCTGGCCTGGTATTGCGCAGCGGTCGACTGGTAGCCGGCGTCATGCGCCTTGGCTGAATCGTACAGCTCGGCCAGGCTTTGCGCCTGTGCCGTCAGCATGGAGCTTGCCGACAGAAGCGCGGCCCCCACCAGCCTGGCCGCACGGGCAGGAGCGACGCCGGAACTGCCGGATTGGAGCAGCCCCTGTGGGCCGGTGATCGTGCTGGCGGTGAATTGGGGCATGGCTCTGAAAGCGGGTGGGGCGGTGGACTCAGTACTGCGGCACGGTCGGATCGACTTCCTGCGACCAGGCGTGGATGCCGCCGTGCAGGTTGACGACCTCGTCGTAGCCGTGGTTCTGCAGGAAATGGCAGACCTGGGCGCTGCGTCCGCCATGGTGACAGAGGCAGGCGATCGGGCGCTCGCGAGGCAGCTCGTTGAGCCGCGCCGGGATGCTGGCCATCGGCATGGCGACGAGCTCGAAGCCGTCGGCCTTGACGCTGGCGGTCTGCAGTTCCATGGGCTCGCGCACGTCGAGCACCAGCGGCCGGCAGTCCGGATCAGCGGCCTGGCAGGCAGCGATCCAGTCCTGGAGCTGGGAAGGGCGTATGGCCTTGATCACGGTTGTGCCTCAGAACTTGAACTGGCTCGGCTCGGGGAAGTTCTGCAGGCGCGGCGCGCAGACGTCCCAGGGCTGCTCGACCTGCTGGCCGCCGGCGACCGGGCGCACGATGGTGGCGCGCATGGCGGGGGCGCGGCCGGTGATGGCGAGCAGGCGGCCCTGCGGCTTGAGCACGGTCAGCAGGTCTGCGGGGACTTCAGTGACCGAGCCGCTCAGCAGGATCACATCGAAGGGCGAGCCGGCGCTGCAGGCAGCGAAGTGGCTGGCGGCAGCGTCGGCGGTGCGGACCTCGACGTTGCTCACGCCGGCCGACTCCAGGTTGGCGCGCGCCTGCTTGGCCAGCGCGGGGTCGATCTCGATGCTGGTGACGCGGGCGCACAGCTTGGCCATCAGTGCTGCCATGTAGCCGGAGCCGGTGCCGATCTCGAGTACGGACTCGTTCGGCTGCAGGGCCAGCTCCTGCAGCATGCGCGCCTCGACCTTGGGCGCCAGCATGCACTGTCCCTCGCCATGGCCGAGCGGGACTTCGAGGTCAGCCAGCGCGACGTCCTTGTAGGCGGCGGGCACGAAGTCCTCGCGCTTGACCTCGCCCAGCAGCGCCAGGACCTTGGCGTCGGCCACGTTCCAGGGGCGAACCTGCTGCTCGATCATGTTGAAGCGGGCCTTGTCGAAGTCGAAGGCGATCTCAGTGCTCATCTAAATGCTCCAGTGGGTATTTTTGCCAATTCAGTTCCATTTTACTGAACCGTGGGTGCGGAAACCTGGCTCTTGTCGTCGCTGGTCTTGCTGGGCAGCAGGCGGCGCTTGATCCAGCGGCCCAGGTCGTCCATGTAGCAGTAGACCACCGGCACCACGACCAGGGTCAGCAGCGAGGAGGTCAGCACGCCGCCGATGACGGCCTGTCCCATCGGCGCGCGCTGCTCCGAGCCTTCCGTCATCGCGAAGGCCAGCGGCACCATGCCGAATACCATGGCCAGCGTGGTCATCAGGATCGGGCGCAGTCGGACCTTGGCCGCCAGCAGCAGCGCGTCCTCTCGGTCCATGGCGGGGTGGTCGGGCGTGCCCTCGCGAGCGCGGATCGCGAAGTCGACCAGCAGGATCGCGTTCTTGGTCACCAGGCCCATCAGCATCACGATGCCGATGATCGAGAACATCGACAGGCTGGAGCCGAACAGCAGCAGCGCTAGCACGACGCCGATCAGCGTCAGCGGCAGCGAGCTCATCAGCGCGAGCGGCTGCAGGAAGCTCTTGAACTGACTGGCCAGGATCATGTAGATGAAGATCACGGCCAGCGCCAGCGCCGAGACCGCGTAGCCGAAGGATTCGGCCATGTTCTTGGTCGAGCCGCCGAAGCTGTAGCGGTAGCCGGGCGGAAGCTGCATCCGGTCGAGCTCCTTGCGGATGTCGGCCGAGATCTCGCCAACCGAGCGCGCGTAGGCGTTGGCGCTGATCATGACCTCGCGCGTGAGCGCGCGCCGGTTGATCTGGTTGGCGCCGGTAGATTCGCGCACCTCGGCGACCTGCTCCAGCCTGACCACCCGGGCCGAGCCGTCGGCGTTGCTGCCGACCACCAGCGGCAGCTGTCGCAGCTGTTCGGGCGTGCTGCGGCCGGAGAGCGGCAGCCTGACCTCGACGTCGTAGGTCTCGTCGTCGGGAGCGCGCCAGTTGCCCGCGGTCTGGCCCGCGACCAGGGTACGCACGCTGCTGGCGAGCTGCGCCGCGCTGACGCCCAACTCTGATGCCGCATCGCGCTTGAGCGTCACGGATACGGTGGGCTTGCGCTCCTTGGCCGTGGTGTCGAGGTCGACCAGGCCCGGGATGGTGCGCACGCGCTCCATCGCCTCGCGGCCCAGCTGCTCGAGCCGCACCAGGTCCGGGCCGGTGAGCGAGAACTCGATCTGCTTCTGGCCGCCGACCGGATCCAGCAGGCCGGCCTGGGTGACGGTGATGCCGCCGACAGAGCGCAGCCGCTCGCGCAGCGCGGCCGACATCTGGTCGACGCTGCGGCTGCGCTGGTCGCGCTCGACCAGCCGGACATAGAGGCTGGCGTTGCCCTTGCCCGGCGCATTGCCGCTGTTGATGGTGGTCAGCGTGTAGCTGACCTCGGGGAAGTCGCGCAGGATGGCCTCGACCTCGCGCGCCTTGGCCTCGGTGTTCTCGAGCGAGCTGCCGACCGGGGCGTGGAAGGCGATGTTGGTCTCGGAATAGTCGGCCTTGGGAACGAACTCGCTGCCCAGCAGCGGCACCAGCAGCACGGCGGCGACCAGGGTGCTGGCAGCGATCGCCAGCGTGGTCTTCTTGCGCCGCAGCGACCATTTCAGGATCGACTGGTAGGCGTCGGCCAGCCGCTCCTGCCAGCGGTCGAAGGCCTGGGTGACGCGGCCGATCGTCTTCTCGTAGAGCGTGCGCGGCTGGTAGGCATGGCCGTGGTGTTCGATCTCGGGGTCGTGCCAGACGCTCGAGAGCATCGGGTCGAGCGTGAAGCTGACGAACATCGAGATCAGCACCGCCGCGACGATGGTGATGCCGAACTCGTGGAAGAACTTGCCGATGATGCCCTGCATGAAGCCGATCGGCAGGAAGACCGCGACGATAGACAGCGTGGTCGCGAACACCGCGAGTCCGATCTCCTGCGTGCCCTCGAGCGCGGCCTGGTAGGGCGACTTGCCCATCTGCACATGGCGCACGATGTTCTCGCGCACCACGATCGCGTCGTCGATCAATAGGCCCACGCACAGCGACAGCGCCATCAGCGTGATCATGTTGATGGTGAAGCCGAACCAGTACATGAACAGGAAGGTGCCGATGAGAGAGATCGGCAGCGTCAGGCCGGTGATGACGGTCGAGCGCCAGGAGTTCAGGAACAGGAAGACGATCAGCACCGTCAGCAGCGCGCCCTCGATCAGCGTGCGGCGCACGTTGTCCACGGCCACCCGGATCGGCCTGCCGGTGTCGCCGATCGGCTCGAGCTGGATGCCGGCCGGGACCTCGGCGCGGATCTCGCCCAGCACGGCCTTTAGGCCGTCGATCACCGCCAGCGTGTTCTCGTCCTGGGCCTTCTGCACCTGCAGCAGCAGCGTGCGCTGGCCGTTGTAGAGCGCCAGGCTGTCGAGCTCCTGCGGGCCGTCGACCACGCGCGCGACCTGGCCCAGGTAGACCGGCTGACCATTGCGGCGCGCCACGATCAGGCGCTCGAGCTGCTGCGGTCGCTCGGCGCGCGCCTCGATCTGCACCACTCGCTCGCGCTCGAGCGATCTGAGGGCGCCGACCGGCAGGTCCTGGTTCTCCTGCTTGAGCGTGGCGACCACCTGCTCGGGCGTGACGCCGAAGGCCTCCAGCCCGGCCGGCTGCAGCTCGACCCGGATCGTGCGCCGGCTCGCGCCCGCCAGCGTGACCGCGCCGACGCCGCGCACGTTCTCGAGCCGCTTCTTGAACTCCTGCTCGGCCCAGTTGGTGAGCTCGACCGCGTTGGGCGCTTTGCCCTGGCTCGCGTCGGGCAGGATCGCGACCGACCAGATCGGCCGGCTCGACGGGTCGAAGCGCTGCACCTTGGGCTCTTCGACCTCGTCGCGCAGGCTGGCGCGCAGCACGGCGACCTTCTCGCGCACGTCATCGGCCGCCTTGCGCCCGTCGATGTGGAGCTGGAACTCGATGATGACGACCGACTGGCCCTCGTAGCTGCGCGAGGTCAGGGCGTTGATGCCGGCGATGGTGTTGACGCCTTCCTCGATCTTGCGCGTGACCTCGGACTCGACGATCTCGGGCGCCGCGCCCGGATAGGCGGTCGAGACCACCACGGTCGGGAAGTCCACCTTGGGGAACTGGTCGACCTGCAGCCGCTGCAGCGCGAACGCGCCGAGCACCACGAAGGCCAGCATGACCATGGTCGCGAAGACCGGGTTGCGCAGCGAGACGCGGGTGAACCACATGGAGATCTCCCCGCTTCAGCGGCCGCCAGCCGCGGCTGGCGTGGCGGCTGGCGTCACGGTCTGCGCGGCGTGCGCCGGCGTGCCATCGGCCAGGACACCGGCGCTGGCGCGCAACACCAGACTGCCCTCGGGCAGGCCTGCGATCGCGACCATGTCCTCGTCGCCGGCGCGGCCCTGCACGCCGGGCTCGACGCCCAGATGCACGACCTTGCCGTCGCGCAGCAGCTGCAGGTAGGGACGCGGCTTGTCCTGGCGCAGCGCCGACAGCGGCACGGCGACCGTCTTGACGCTGCCGATCTGGATGCGGCCTTGCACGAACAGGCCCTGGCGAAGGCCGGGCTGCGCCGGCACGCCCAGGTAGGCCAGCAGGCTGCGGCTGCCGGCCTGCACGCTGGGGCTGATGCGCGCGACGCGGGCAGGAGCAGCCTGGGCCATGCCCTCGACCGACCATTCGGCCATCTGGCCCACGCGAAGTTCGAGCGCATCGGCCGGCGGCAGCGTGGCCTCGATCTCCATCGCGCCGGCGTCGACGATCTCGAGCACGCGCGCATCGATCGGAACCCGCTCGCCGTTCTGCGCCAGCCGGGCCGAGACCTGGCCGCCAATGGGTGCGCGCAGCTCGGTGTCGGCCAGCGACTTGCGCGCGATCGCCACTGCGGCTTGCGCCGCCTTCAGGTTGGCTCGCGCTGCGTCCAGGCTGGCTTGCGAGTTCTGCAATGCGGTTGCCGAGATGAAGCCCTGCTGCACCAGCGCCTGGTTGTTGTCATGCTGGCGCTGCGCGATGGCCTGCTGAGCCTCGCTGGCCAGCGCCTGCTGCTCGGCCTGCTGCACCCGGGCCAGCGCCTCGGTGGCGTCGATGCGCGCCAGCAGCTGGCCAGCGCGCACGGCATCGCCCTCGCGCACCTCAAGGTCGCGAAGTTCGCCGGCCACGCGAGCCTTGACCGCAGCCGATCGCACGGCCTTCAGGGTGCCGGTGAAGGGCAGGGTGCGCACCAGTTCGACCTGGCTGGCCTGGTAATGGTCGCGCGCCGAAAGCTCCAGCTCGGCCGGGACTCGGGCCTGGGCGGCCGCCTGCTGGGCGGCCTGCTGTTGCTGCTCGCGCTTGCCGAGGGCGCGCATCAGGCCGAGCGCCAGTGCAACGGCCACAAGGGCCAGCACGGCCCAGTGTTTCCACGATTTCATGGATTGACTATACCCCAGGCGGAATGAACCCTGGCCAGAATGATGGCGTTCGGCAGCCGCTAACATTACACGCAGCAATGCTCGGCCCAAGCCGATGCAAACCTTGAGCCAGCATCACAAAGGACCATCCATGTCATCGCCCTCCACCATCGTCCTCGGCGGCGGCTGCTTCTGGTGCACCGAAAAAGTTTATTTATTTTTAGAAAAGTAAAAGTATATATAAAACAACAACTTACATGAAATTATTATTTTAACCACTCGTCATTTGGTTAAAAATAGTTAAAACTGACTGGGGTCATGGGGAAAGTTGCTCACTTGTAAGGACGCTGCAGCCGTTTTCAGTTGTCAGCGCCTGGGTCTCGGATTCCTAGGCTGTTGCTCTCGCTCACCCTGCAAAACAGCCAACTGGCTCAAGATGGCGAATGCCTCCTGTGAGCCAATTTCGCAGTCGGTCAGCGCCATGCCTAGCGCCCGAATTTTCTCGTCAATGTCGCCGCTGGGGGCGG
>JBDLTM010000124.1:0-6925 GCA_039805805.1 Pseudomonadota bacterium
GGCCTCGTCGGCGCTGCTGGCGATCGCGCTGCAGGCCGAAGGCCTGGAGGCCGTGAGCTTCTCGGGCTGGCAGGTGCCGATCAAGACCGACAGCAGCTACACCAAGGCGCGCATCGAGTCGATCGAGGACGCCCGCGTCAAGGCCGAGCTCGATGCCGGCAAGGTCGTCATCATCACCGGCTTCCAGGGCATCGACCCCGAGGGCAACATCACCACGCTGGGCCGTGGCGGTTCGGACACCTCGGCGGTTGCCGTGGCGGCCGCGATCAAGGCCGACGAGTGCCTGATCTACACCGACGTCGACGGCGTCTACACCACCGACCCGCGCGTGGTGCCCGAGGCCCGCCGCATGGAGCGCGTCAGCTTCGAGGAAATGCTCGAGATGGCCAGCATGGGCTCCAAGGTGCTGCAGATCCGCTCGGTGGAATTCGCCGGCAAATACCGCGTCCCGATGCGCGTGCTCTCGAGCTTCACGCCCTGGGACATCGACCTGAACGAAGAAGCCCGCTCGGGCACCCTGATCACTTTCGAGGAAGACGACACCATGGAACAAGCCGTTGTTTCCGGCATTGCATTCAACCGCGACGAAGCCAAGGTCTCGGTCCTGGGCGTGCCCGACACCCCCGGCATCGCCTACCAGATCCTGGGCGCCGTGGCCGACGCCAACATCGAGGTCGACGTCATCATCCAGAACGTGAGCAAGGACGGCAAGACCGACTTCAGCTTCACCGTGCACCGCAACGACCTGGCCAAGACGCTGGACCTGCTGAAGGAAAAGGTCGTGCCGGCCCTGGGTGCTGCCGAAGTCGTCGGCGATGCGCGCATCTGCAAGGTCAGCATCGTCGGCATCGGCATGCGCAGCCATGTCGGCGTCGCCAGCCGCATGTTCCGCTGCCTGAGCGCCGAGAACATCAACATCCAGATGATCTCCACCTCCGAGATCAAGACCTCGGTCGTGATCGACGAGAAGTACATGGAGCTGGCCGTGCGCGCGCTGCACCGCGAGTTCGACCTCGACCAGCCGCAAGATTCTCTCGGCAAGGCCTGAAAACCACTTTTTTTGAGGCATAATGAGTGCTTCCGGAGTGATGACCGAGTGGCCGAAGGTGCTCCCCTGCTAAGGGAGTATGGGATGTAGAGTCTCATCGAGGGTTCGAATCCCTCTCACTCCGCCAAGACAAAAGCCCAAGCAGCGCAAGTTGCTTGGGCTTTTTGCCGTGTGTCCGACTGGCGCAGTCGGCGTGCTGCTGCCAGCTCCTGCATGCAGTGAACCTTACGGGGGCGTCATGCTGTCTTCCCGATGGCGGGGCGGCGAACCGCGGGCCTCGAGCTTCGGTCGTCATGACGGCAAGCATTTGGGATCTGTTTCAATTATCCCTTGTATTTCCATTGAAAATAGATGGATCGATTTTTATGGGGGTGTTGTGTAATTTCCACAATGGTTGCCTTGTTTTTGATCTAATTAGTAGTCAATAAAAAAATTCTTAGCACGCCCGCTGTAAGCTCGGGGTAAACTCTGTAAGTCGCAAAGCCCGCGCCAAAACGTTCGGGCGCCAGCCAGCACAGACACATAACACCCCCCTAGAGGAAACACAATGTCATCTAAGAAAGACAGCACCAACGTCTTCACACAGGAGAAAGGCAGCATCAACGTCGGCGGCATCGACGCGCTGGTGCGCCTGACGCTCGACCAGGTCCGCATGGACGAACGCCGCGGTCTGAAGACCGGCATGTTCATCTCGGGCTACCGCGGCTCCCCGGTCGGCATGCTCGACGCCGCCTTCATCAAGAACGAGAAGACCCTGCTGTCCAAGCACATCCACTTCGTCGATGGCCTGAACGAGGACCTCGCCGCCACCGCCGTGTGGGGCACGCAGATGATGCACACCGTCGGCAAGCAGAAGTTCGACGGCGTCACCGGCATGTGGTACGGCAAGGCCCCCGGCGTCGACCGCAGCGGCGATGCGCTCAAGCACGCCAACTACACCGGCATCGGCAAGAACGGTGGCGTGCTGGCCGTGGTCGGCGATGACCCGAGCTGCAAGAGCTCCTCGCTGTGCAGCCAGTCCGAGCCGATGCTGTTCCACGTCGGTATGCCCTCGCTCTATCCGAGCAACGTGCAGGAAATCCTGGACCTGGGCCTGCATGGCTACAACATGTCGCGCCTGTCGGGCCTGTGGATCGGCCACAAGATCGTCACCAACATCGCCGACGGCACCGGCACCGCCAACATCGACCTCGACCGGATGGAGTTCGTCACTCCCGATCTGGAATTCGACGGCAAGCTGTTCACGCCCCACATGAACCTGGGCATGAACGTGCGCGCCGAGGCGCTCGAGATGGAGCAGTCGCTCTACACCCGCCGCCTCGAAGTGGCCAAGCGCTACGCCGCCGCCAACAAGCTCAACAACGTCGCCTTCGAGAACAAGGACGCCTGGCTGGGCATCATCACCGCCGGCAAGAGCTACAACGACCTGCGCCAGGCCTTCTTCGAGCTGGGCCTGGACGACGAGGCGCTGCGCCGCTACGGCATCCGCATCCTGAAGATGGGCATGCTGTTCCCGATGGAGCCCACCGTGGTGCGCGACTTCGCCAAGGGCCTGGAGGAAATCTTCGTGGTCGAGGAAAAGCGCCCCTTCCTCGAGATGTTCGCCAAGAACGTGCTCTACGGCATGGCCAACGCTCCGCGCATCGTCGGCAAGTTCGACGAGGAGGAGAAGGAACTGCTGCCGCACTACGGCGAGTTCGAGGCTGACGTGATCGGCCGCGCGCTGGTCAAGCGCCTGTCGCGCAAGACCCGCGTCGAGTCCGCCGAGGCCTGGATCAAGCGCGTCGACGAGATCCACGCCCGCACCAAGCTCGAGACCTCCAACCGCACCGCCTGGTTCTGCTCGGGCTGCCCGCACAACAGCTCGACCACCGCCCCCGACGGCTCGATCGTCTCGGCCGGCATCGGCTGCCACACCATGGCGATGTGGATGGACCGCAACGTGGTCATGGGCACCCACATGGGCGCCGAAGGTGCGCAGTGGATCGGCATGGCGCCGTTCACCGACACCAAGCACATCTTCCAGAACATGGGCGATGGCACCTACGCGCACTCGGGCAGCCTGGCGATCCGCTACTGCGCCAGCACCAACACCCACATCACCTTCAAGATCCTGCGCAACGCCCACACCTCGATGACGGGCGGCCAGGCGATCCAGGGCGAGGAGCCGCTGAGCCAGCTGGTCGCCGACCTGCTCGCCAACGGCGTCAAGAAGGTCATCGTCACCAGCGACCGTCCGGACCTGATTTCCGGCCTGCCCGGCGGCACCGAGGTCTGGCACCGCGACCGCCTCGACGAAGCCCAGCGCGCGCTGGCCGAGATCGAAGGCACGACCGTGCTGGTCCACGACCAGGAATGCGCGGCCGAGCTGCGCCGTGCCCGCAGCCGCGGCAAGGCCGAGGAGCCGGTGGAAGTCACCGTCATCAACGAGCGCGTCTGCGAAGGCTGCGGCGATTGCGGCGAGAAGTCGAACTGCATGAGCGTGGAGCCGGTCGAGACCGAATTCGGCCGCAAGACCCGCATCCACCAGTCCTCGTGCAACAAGGACTTCTCCTGCGTCAAGGGCTTCTGCCCGTCCTTCCTCACCGTCACGCCCAACCCGGCTCCGGCAGGCGAAGGCAAGAAAAAGAAGAAGGGCCGCATCCCCGCTCTGGACCGCGAGCTGCCGACCCCGGTCAACAAGATCGATGACAGCGTGGGCTTCAACATCCACGTGATGGGCATCGGCGGCACCGGCTCGGTGACCGTGGTCGCCACCCTGGCCAACGCCGCTCGCCTCGAAGGCAAGCATGTCGTCGGCCTGGACCAGACCGGCCTGGCGCAGAAGGGCGGCGCGGTGATCTCGGACATCAAGGTCACCCACCAGCCGTATCCGGGCAACAACAAGGTGTCGGACGGTCGCACCGACCTGTACCTGGGCTTCGACATCCTGAACGCGACCGATCCGAAGAACCTGGACAAGTGCCTGCCCGAGCGCACCATCGCCGTGGTCAGCACCACCAAGACGCCGACCGGCCTGATGATCAAGGACCGCAAGAAGGTGTTCCCGATCGTGCAGGACCTCACCGCCGGCATCAACCGCGTGACCCGCGCCGACGACAACGTCTTCCTGGACGGCCAGGCGCTGGCCGAAGGCCTGTTCGGTGACGCGATGGCGACCAACAACTTCATGGTCGGCGTGGCCTACCAGGCCGGCACCATCCCGCTCAAGGCCGAGTCGATCGAGGAGGCCATCAGGGCTTCCGGCGTCGGCGTCGAGCAGAGCCTGGCCGCGTTCAAGTGGGGCCGCATGGCTGTGATCGACCGCGACTTCGTGCTCGCCGAGATCGCCAAGTACGCGCCCAAGGTCGAGAAGCCCCAGCTGTCGTCGGTGGCCAAGGCCATCGTCGATTCCGTCGGCGCCCAGGGCGAAGTCCTGCGCCTGCTGGAAGTCCGCGTGCCCGACCTGATCGAGTACCAGGACCAGGCCTACGCCAAGCGCTACGTCGAAGTCATCCAGCGCGTCCAGGCTGCCGAAGCCAAGGCCGTGCCCGGCAAGACCGCGCTGACCGAAGCCGCTGCCCGCTTCCTGCACAAGCTGATGGCCTACAAGGACGAGTACGAAGTGGCCCGCCTGCACAGCGATCCGGCCTTCAAGGCCCAGCTTGACGCCATGTTCCCGAACGGCTACTCGGTCAAGTACAACCTGGCTCCGCCGGCTCTGTCCAAGCGCGACCCGGCCACCGGCCATCTGGTCAAGAAGCAGTTCGGCCCCTGGATGAAGTCGGCCTTTGCCTGGATCAAGGGCCTCAAGGGCCTGCGTGGCGGCGCGCTCGACGTGTTCGGCAAGACCGAAGAGCGCCACATGGAGCGCCAGCTGATCGAGGACTACATCCGTGAGCTCGACGACATCTGCGCCCGCCTGACGCCCGAGAACCATGCCGCCGCCGTGGCGCTGGCCCGGGTGCCCGACGAGATCCGCGGCTACGGCCACGTGAAGGAGAAGAACGTCGCCGCCGCCAAGGCGCTGCGCGAGAAGCTCGCCACCGCCTTCGCCAACCCGGTCGCGGCAGCCAAGCCGGCCGCCCAGCTGGCTCGCGCTGCGGAGCAGGTCAGCGCTTGAGCCCGGTCGCCATGATTCCCGACACCCCGGAACATGGCGAGCCAGGCGGCAGGGGCGCGCTGCCGGGTCTGCGGACCTGGCGCACGCTGCCTGCTGCAAGCAAGATGCAGTAATGTCCCTGCCACGGCTGAACCGGCCGTGGCTTTTTTTTGCTTTGGAGGATTTATGAACGACCTGAACGGCTACGACATCGAAGACCTGAAAGAGGGCATGACCGCGACCTTTGCCAAGACCATCACCGAAGCCGACATCGTGCTGTTCGCGGCGGCGTCGGGCGACAACAACGCGGTCCACATCAACGAGGAATTCGCCCAGACCACGATGTTCAAGGGCCGCATCGCGCACGGCATGCTGAGCGCCAGCGTGATCTCGGCCGCGATCGCCGGCCGCCTGCCGGGCCCCGGCACCATCTACCTGGGCCAGAACCTGCGCTTCAAGGCGCCGGTGCGTCCGGGCGACACCGTGCACGCCACGGTGACCGTCAAGGAAGTCCTGGCCGAGAAGGGCCGCGTCGCGCTGACGACGGTCTGCACCGTCAAGGGCAAGGTCGTGATCGACGGCGATGCACTGGTGATGCCCACCTCGCGCGCAGCCCGCGAGAAGAGCCAGGGCTGAGCAGAGCCACGCTCGCTACTCGAGCCCCTGAACGAGGGTTCGGAAAGCCAGAAGCCCGCAGCGATGCGGGCTTTTTGTTGAATCGCAGCTGGCCTCCTGCGCGGGCGTTCAAGTCCCTGTTGCGCTTGGCGCTGCAGGTTCGAATCCCCGATCTGCTGCAGTTCGGCCTGCGCCTGTTCCAGCGTGGCACAGAAACAAAAAAAGCTCATGGAACCCATGAGCTTTTGATGTGATCTTGGCGGAAAGGGAGGGATTCGAACCCTCGATACGGTATAACCGTATACCGGATTTCGAGTCCGGCGCATTCGACCACTCTGCCACCTTTCCTGTGTCGAAGCCGATATTCTAGCAGCTTTTTCGACGTTTTTTCAAGCCGCTTCGCGCAAGGCCTGCAGCGCTTCGTCGGCCTCGGCGGCGCTGGCGCCCTCGAGCACGGCTGCCATCTCGTGCATCGCGGGGCTGGCGCTCCAGCCTTGCGCCTTGAGGTGGGCGATGGCTTCGCCGCAGTGCTTGGGCGAGGCGTAGCCCTTGCTCTGCAGCAGGACGCGGCCCTTGGCGTCGGCGAGCTTGTAGTAGAACAGGCCGTCCTTCTCGCGGTACTGCTTGAAGGTGGGCAACGCGGCCTTGTCGGCCTTGGCCTTGGTTTCGGCTGCGGCCTGCAGCGGGCGCAGGCCGACGGCGTGGCGCAGGCGGGCGGTGAAGGGCGTGGCGACCGCGCGCGCCTTGGCGGCGCCGGCCAGCAGCATGGCCTCGACCTTCTCGGGGTGCGCCATCAGGTCCTCGTAGGTGGCGCGCATCGGCGCGATCTCGGAGTCGATGCGCTCGAACAGCTGCTGCTTGGCGTCGCCCCAGCTGATGCCCTCGGCGTAGGCGCGGGCGAAGGCGGCGGTTTCCTCGGGCGTCGCGAAGGCCTGGTAGATCTGGAACAGCGCCGAGCCTTCGGTGTCCTTGGGCTCGCCGGGCGCCCTGGAGTCGGTCACGATGCCCATGATGAGCTTCTTCAGCTGCTCGCGCGGCGCGAACAGCGGGATCGTGTTGTCGTAGCTCTTGCTCATCTTGCGGCCGTCGAGGCCGGGCAGGGTGGCGACGGCGTCCTCGATCACCGCCTCGGGCAGCACGAAATGCTCGCCGTACTGGTGATTGAAGCTCGACGCCATGTC
>JBDLTM010000125.1:0-6882 GCA_039805805.1 Pseudomonadota bacterium
ATCCCGGCGATCCACTCGATGCGGTTGGCCGTCAGGCCCTCGCGCAGCGCCTTGATGATCGGAATGCCCCCCGCGACGGCGGCCTCGAACGCGACCATCACGCCCTGCGCGCGTGCTGCCTCGAAGATCTCGTTGCCGTGCTTCGCGAGCAGCGCCTTGTTGGCCGTGACGACGTGCTTGCCGCGGGCGATCGCCTCGAGCACCAGCGTGCGCGCGGGCTCGTAGCCGCCGATGAGCTCGACGACGATGTCGATCTCGGGGTTGGTGATCACGGCGCGCGCGTCATTGACGACCTGCACGCCCTCGCCCACGACGGAGCGGGCGCGCTCGACGTCGAGGTCGGCGACCATGGCGATCTCGATGCCGCGACCGGCGCGGCGCTTGATCTCCTCCTGGTTGCGCTTGAGGACGTTGAAGGTACCGCTGCCCACGGTGCCAATGCCGAGCAGGCCGACTTGGATCGGTTTCATTGTTTGGATTCCAGTTGCAAAAATTTCAGAAAAATCAGGCCGAGGTGCCGTGGCGCTTGCGGTAGTTGGCCAGGAAGCGCGCGATGCGGCCCACCGCATCGGCCAGGTCATCCTCGTGCGGCAGGAAGACCAGGCGGAAATGGTCGGGAGAGGGATAGTTGAATCCCGTGCCCTGCACGATCAGCACCTTCTCCTCGGCCAGCAGCTCGTAGGCGAACTGCTGGTCGTCGACGATCGGGTAGATATTGGGGTCGAGGCGCGGGAACATGTAGAGCGCGGCCTTGGGCTTGACGCAGCTAACGCCCGGGATCTCGGTCAGCAGCTTGTGCGCCAGGTCGCGCTGGCGGCACAGGCGACCGCCCGGGGCGACCAGGTCGTCGATGCTCTGGTAGCCGCCCAAGGCGGTCTGGATCGCGAGCTGGCCCGGCGTGTTCGCGCACAGGCGCATCGAGGCCAGCATGTTCAGGCCCTCGATGTAGTCGCTGATCGCGCGCTTGTTGCCCGAGACGATCATCCAGCCGGCGCGGTAGCCGCAGCTGCGGTAGTTCTTGGACAGGCCGTTGAAGGTGATGAAGGGCACGTCGTCGGCCAGCGAGGCGATCGAGGTGTGCGTGTTGCCGTCGTACAGCACCTTGTCGTAGATCTCGTCGGCGAACACGATCAGGCCGTGGCGGCGCGCGATCTCGACAATCCGCAGCAGCACCTCGTCCGAGTAGAGCGCGCCGGTCGGATTGTTCGGGTTGATGATCACGATGCCCTTGGTGTGGGGCGTGATCTTGCGCTCGATGTCAGCCAGGTCTGGATTCCAGTCCGACTGCTCGTCGCACAGGTAGTGCACCGGCGTGCCGCCCGAGAGCGAGACCGAAGCGGTCCAGAGCGGATAGTCAGGCGCAGGCACCAGGATCTCGTCGCCCGGGTTGAGCAGCGCGTTCATCGACATCGCGATCAGCTCGCTCGCGCCGTTGCCGAGGTAGACGTCGTCGACCGTGACGCCGGCGATGCGCTTTTCCTGGCAGTAGTGCACGATCGACTTGCGCGGGGCGAACAGGCCCTTGCTGTCGGTGTAGCCGGCCGCCTGCGGCAGGTTGCGGATCATGTCCTGCACGATCTCCTCGGGCGGCTCGAGCCCGAACACGGCCAGGTTGCCGATGTTGAGCTTGATGATCTTGTGGCCGTCCTCCTCCATCTGGCGCGCCTTGTCCAGCACGGGTCCACGGATGTCGTAGCAGACGTTGGCCAGCTTGGCCGATTTCTGGATATTGGGGGCGGGCATGGGTCTCGACCTGGCTGTGAAACCTATAATTTCACCACAATTTCGAGCCCCATCCATGAAACTGCAGCCTGACCGCTTCGACACCCTGTTCATCAATGCCTACGGCGAGGACTGGATCGCCGTCAGCGGCGAGAAGAAACACCACAGCCTGGTGGTCAGCTCGCAGGGCCGATGCCTGGACTGGAACTGCAACAGCCTGGGCGATCTGAGCGCGTCCCACTTCGAGCTGCTGGCCGAGGACTCGCCCGAGGTCGTGGTCTTCGGCAGCGGGCGGAAGCTGCGCTTCGTCTCGCCGGTGCTGCTGCGAGCCCTGATCGAGCGCGGCATCGGCGTCGAGACCATGGACACGGCCGCCGCCTGCCGTACCTACAACATCCTGGCCCAGGAGGGGCGGCGTGTCGTCGCGGCCCTGCTGCTGGAAGCGGCTTAAAAGACTGGGCTCCGCCACGTCCGTGCAATTGCGCTTCGGGGTAAAATAGCGTTTTGTTTCCAGTAGTCGTGTGGAACCGCCGATCCTGCCAGAGGACCGGAGCCAAGCTGCACGGCGGCATGTTACATCACCCGAACCGAGCAGGGAGCCAATAAATGGCCGTAGTCGTCAATAAACTTATCCCCGAATTTGAAGCCCATGCGACCGGTGGCGTCAAGGTCACCAACCAGTCGCATCTGGGACAGGTCATGGTGCTGTATTTCTACCCCAAGGACAACACCCCCGGCTGCACCACCGAGGCGATGGAGTTCCGCGACCAGTACCAGAATTTCGTCGAAGAAGGCGCGGTGGTGTTCGGCGTTTCGCGCGACAACATGAAGTCGCATGACGACTTCAAGCTCAAGCTCGAGCTGCCCTTCGAGCTGATCGCCGACACCGAGGAAAAGATGTGCCACATGTTCGGCGTGGTGAAGAATAAGATCATGTACGGCAAGAAGGTCAAGGGCATCGAGCGCTCCACCTTCCTGATCGGCGCAGACGGCCTGCTCAAGCAGGAGTGGCGCGGCCTGAAGGTCCCGGGCCATGTCGAGGAAGTGCTCGGCGCAGTGCGCGCGCTCAAGCAGCCCGCCTGAGACGAAACCCTGCGGTCGCAGGGCTCAATTCCGGCGGCTTCCAGCCGTCATCACGCTGCTGCATAATGGGTCGTATGCCTGAAAGTCATTTCTCGACTACAGCCCCCGCCAACCCCACTAGCCGCCCGGTGATCCCGGCGGCTTTTTGCTTTCTGGTCTGACCATGCCACTGCCCCCTGCCCCCTCCCGCAAAGCCGCCCGCGTGCCCACCGAGGCCTTCGCCGTCAAGGCGAGCCGCAAGACTGTCCGGACCAGCCAGGCTCAGCCGCCGGAGCTGCTGGCCGAAGCAGCGCCCGAGCTTGAGCTGGCCGAGACCGTCGCTGCCGCAGCCAACCCGGCTGCCGTCACTGCTGCCACTGCTGCTGTCCCCGTTGCGGCGCGCAAGGCGCGCAAGACGGCTGCGCGCAAGGTCACAGCAGAAGCCGTGGCCGAGGCTGTAGCGCCCCTTGCAGCGGCCACGCCGGCCGCAGCGCAAGCCAGCCCGCTCGATGCGGTCGTCGCTCGCGCCACGGCCGAGACCATGGCGCAGGTCGAGCCGGCACCAGCCAAAGCCGAAGCTGTCTCCGCCGAGAAGCCTGCCCCGGCCCGCAAGGCAGCGGCACGCAAGACTGCCCCCAAGGCAGCCGAACCCGCAGCCTCGGCCAAGCACCAGGGCCGCGCCGCCTCCTGCCTGTTCGTGCTCGACACCAACGTGCTGATGCACGATCCCGTCTCGCTGTTCCGCTTCGAGGAACACGACATCTACCTGCCGATGATCGTCCTCGAGGAGCTCGACGGCCACAAGAAGGGCATGACCGAGGTGGCCCGCAACGCGCGCCAGGTCAGCCGCTCGCTCGACCAGCTCGCCGCCCGCAGCAGCGACATCGCGCAGGGCCTCCCGCTCGATGCGCTCGGCCACACGGAAGCCACCGGCCTGCTGCTGTTCCAGACCGAGCCGCTCGACATCGAGCTCCCTGCCCTGCCCAAGGGCAAGGCCGACAACCAGATCCTGGGCGTGGTCCAGGCACTCAAGAAGCGCCATCCCGAGCGCGGCGTGGTGCTGGTGTCCAAGGACATCAACATGCGAGTCAAGGCGCGCGCGCTGGGCCTGCAGGCCGAGGATTACGAGAACGACAAGACGCTCGGCGACGACGAACTGCTCTACTCGGGCGCGCTCGCGCTGCCGGCCGACTTCTGGACCCGCCAGAGCAAGAAGCTCGAGAGCTGGACCCAGGGACCGCACACCTTCTACCGCGTCAGCGGCACGTTCGCCGAGCAGATGAGCCTGAACCAGTTCGTCTACTTCGAGGCACCTGGGGAGCCATCGCTCTACGCGCGCGTGACCGAGGTGCGCGGAAAGACCGCCGTGCTGCGCACGCTCAAGGACTATGGCCATCTCAAGAACGCGGTTTGGGGCGTTGCCAGCCGCAACCGCGAGCAGAACTTCGCGCTCAACCTGCTGATGGACCCCGAGATCGACTTCGTCACGCTGGCCGGCACCGCTGGCACCGGCAAGACGCTGATGGCGCTGGCCGCCGGCCTGTCCCAGGTGCTCGACGAGCGCCGCTACACCGAGATCATCATGACGCGCGCCACCGTCAGCGTCGGAGAGGACATCGGCTTCCTGCCCGGCACTGAGGAGGAGAAGATGGGCCCCTGGATGGGCGCGCTCGACGACAACCTCGAGTTCCTGGCCAAGGGCGAAGGCGGCAACGCGGGCGAATGGGGCCGCGCGGCGACCAACGAGCTCATCCGCAGCCGCATCAAGATCAAGAGCCTGAACTTCATGCGCGGGCGCACCTTCATGAACAAGTACGTCATCATCGACGAGGCGCAGAACCTGACCCCGAAGCAGATGAAAACGCTGATCACGCGCGCCGGCCCGGGGACCAAGATCATCTGCATGGGCAACCTGGCCCAGATCGACACGCCCTACCTGACCGAAGGCTCCAGCGGCCTGACCTACGCGGTCGACCGCTTCAAGGGCTGGCCGCATGGCGGCCATATCACCTTGGCGCGCGGCGAGCGCTCGCGCCTGGCGGATTTCGCCAGCGACGTGCTGTAAGCCAGCCAGTTCCTGCGTCGATCAGGGACGCCGCAAGACGAAGCCCGCTCGAGAGCGGGCTTTTTCATGCCTGATCGCAGCCGCTGGTGCAGGCCAGCCGATCAGAAATCGTCGGAGTAGCTGGCCAGGCTCTCGAAGCGGGTCAGCATGTTCATGAAGGCGAGCTTGACGGTGCCGGTCGGGCCGTTACGCTGCTTGGCGATGATGATCTCGGCCACGCCAGGCTCCTTGCAGGCCTCCTTAGTGTAGTACTCGTCGCGATAGATGAACATGATGATGTCGGCATCCTGCTCGATCGCTCCTGATTCACGCAAATCTGACATCATGGGTCGCTTGTCGGCGCGTTGCTCGACAGAGCGGTTGAGCTGCGACAGCGCGATCACCGGGCACTGCAGCTCCTTGGCCAGCATCTTGAGACCGCGCGAGATCTCGCCGAGCTCGGAGGCGCGGTTGTCGCTGTCGGAGTTGCTGCCGCTCATCAGCTGCAGGTAGTCGACGACGATCAGGCCGAGCTTGCCGCACTGGCGCGCCAGCCGGCGCGCATTGGCGCGCAGCTCGCTGGGCTTCAAGCCTGGCGTCTCGTCGATGTGCAGCGAGACGGTGCGCAGCCGCTCGATCGCCTCGGTCAGGCGCGGCCACTCGTCGTCGGTCAGCTTGCCGGTGCGCAGATGGCCCTGGTTGATCCGACCGATAGAGCCCACGATACGCACCGCAAGCTGGGCAGCGCCCATTTCCATCGAGAAGATCGCAACCGGAAGACCTTCATTAAGTGCAACATGTTCTGCAATATTGACAGCGAAGGCCGTCTTACCCATACTCGGACGAGCCGCGAGCACCACCATGTCGCCCGCCTGCAGGCCCGAGGTCATGCGGTCGAGGTCGACGAAGCCGGTCGGCACGCCGGTGACGTCGTTCGGGTTGTCGGCCATCTCGGTCACGCGGTCGAGCAGGTCGACCACCAGCGTGTCCATCGACTGGAAGCCCTGCTTCATGCGGGTGCCCTCCTCGCCGATGTTGAAGACCTTCTGCTCGGCCTCGTCGAGGATCTCGGCGACCTTGGACCCCTTCGGATTAAACGCGCGTGTCGCGATGTCGTCGCTGACCTTGATCAGCTTGCGCAGGATGGCGCGCTCGCGCACGATCTCGGCGTAGCGGCGGATGTTGGCCGCGCTCGGCACGTACTGCGCGAGCTGGTTCAGGTAGGCCAGGCCGCCGGCCTTGTCGGCCTGGCCCTCGGACTCGAGCTGCTCGAACACCGTGATGACGTCGGCCGGCTTGTTGGCGTTGATCAGCTTGGCGACCGCGGCATGGATGATCTGGTGCTCGAAGCGGTAGTAGTCGGAGTCCTGCAGCAGGTCGCCTACCCGGTCCCAGGCGCTGTTGTCGAGCAGCAGTCCGCCGAGCACGCTCGACTCGGCCTCGATCGAATGCGGCGGCACGCGCAGCTGCGCGACCTGGCGGTCTTGTGACGGCGGCGACGCAAAGGCGTCGTCTGGCGGAAATACTTCAGACACGGGATCTCCTTCGAAGCCGGAATCTTAAGACCAGATGGCGCTGCTGCGACCATCCGCTGCCTGGCGCCGACCTCGCGGAGGAGGAAGGGGATCAGGCGAAACAAAAACAGCCGGCACATGGCCGGCTGTTTTCAGTGCGCGGTGGCAGGTATCAGGCGGTTTCGCCCAGCACCGACACGTTCACTTCGACGACGACGTCGGTGTGCAGGCCGACGCTGACGGTGTAGTCGCCGACGTTCTTCAGCAGGCCGTTGGGCATGCGAACCTGGGCCTTGGCAACGACGAAGCCTTCCTTGTTCAGGGCTTCGGCGATGTCGCCGTTGGTGACCGAGCCGAACAGACGGCCGTCAACGCCGGCCTTCTGCGACAGCTTGACGGTGAAGCCAGAGAGCTTCTCGCCGACTGCCTGGGCCTCGGCCAGCTTGGCGGCAGCAGCCTTCTCGAGCTCGGCGCGGCGGGCTTCGAATTCGGCGACGGCGGACTTGGTGGCGCGGCGGGCGGCACCGGTCGGGATCAGGA